>NZ_CALJRX010000257.1 GCF_937976265.1 uncultured Haemophilus sp. | reverse complement strand
CTTCTTTTTGATTTATTGGCTTATATACGTCTATAATACGCTTTTTTGACTAATAAGCAAGCATTCCTATCAAGTATTTTTGGAATGTGACAAGAAGATGAGCTTTTTGATGAAATTCAGATCATTTATGCTCTAAACAGCAAGACGTCATTCACCTACTTGACTAAATCCAACATCTCTTGTGCATTCGCTAAGGCAAGATCCGTAATTTCACTGCCACCGAGTAATCTTGCAAGAGCAGGAACGCGCTCTTCTTGAGAAAGTGCGGTCATTTTAGTTTCTGTTTTATCATCAACGGTAAATTTCTCAACATTAAATTGATGGTGTCCGTGACATGCTACTTGTGGTAAATGGGTCACACAAAGCACTTGGCATTTATCACCTAATTGGCGCAACAATTTACCCACTACGCTCGCGGTTTTCCCACTAATCCCAACATCAACCTCATCAAAGATTAACGTTGGAATCGCCGATTGATCGGACGTTAATACTTGAATCGCTAATGAAATACGAGACAATTCACCACCTGATGCCACTTTTGCTAGCGGTTGTGCCTGTTGTCCTAAATTACTGCGTAAAGTAAAGACGATATTATCTGCCCCATTTGACGCAACTTTAGTTAAATCTGAATTCACATCAATGAAAAACTCGGCATTTTCCATTGCAAGCCCTTTGATAGAATCTGTAACCTGTTGTGCTAATTTCTCTGCAGCTTGGCAACGGCTTTCATGTAATTGTTTTGCCGTATGTTGCATTTTCTCAAAGGCAGCTTTTTCTTCCAGAATCAGACGTTCTTCACTTTCTGAAAAATCTAAAAGTGCGGTCAATTCTGCTTTTAATTTTTGATGCCATTCCACCAACTCTTCAGGTTTCACATTGTGCTTGCGTGCAAGTTGTAAAGCTTGACCTAAACGCTGCTCAATCTCTTGTAATAACATCGGATCTTGCTCAATATGAGATGCAAGATGTTGGACTTCACTTGTCGCCTCTTGCACTTGGATAAGTGCATCATTCAACATTGTTTGAACGGAAACATATCGAGGATCTAACTCACTTAATTCATCAATATACTGTGTCGCACGATAAAGCATAGAATCGATACTCACGGTCTCATTTTCACTGAGTAGCTGTAAGGCTGATTGTGATAACTGTGTCAGCTGTTCGCTATTTGATAGACGACGTTGATCCTCTTCTAATTCTAAATATTCATTTGGACGAAGGGCAAACTCATCCAATTCTTCTACCTGATATTGTAAAAGTTGTTTCTTCGCTTCATTTTCGGCAACTTTTTGTTGGAAGGTTTTAACTTGTGTTTGAAGATTTTTCCATGCTCGATAATCTTCTCGCATTTGTGCGAGTAAATCATTGTGATGTGCAAATGTATCCACCAATTGAAGCTGATAGTCATTTTTCAATAATAACTGCGAAGCGTGCTGCCCATTAATATGAATAAGATATTGTCCTATTTCTTTTAATTGGGAAGCCGATACGGGCGTGCTATTGATAAAGGCTTTAGAACGCCCATCTGCATTAATGACACGACGTAAAATACAATCGGAGGGATTATCAGGATCTTGCAATTCTTGCTCTTGCAACCATTGATAAGCAGGATTAGTTGGTTCAATAAAAAACGTGGCACAGATTTCAGCTCTTTCCTGTCCTTCTCGAACCATAGAAGTTTCAATACGCTGCCCCAAGCATAATCCCAAGGCATCAATAGCAATAGATTTCCCTGCGCCGGTTTCCCCCGTGATCACAGACATACCTTTCGCCAATTCAATCTCTAATTGACGAACAATTGCAAAATTATTGATGGTAAGTTGGGTTAGCATAAAAAATCTCCTTAACTGTATATCCATATATTATAACTGATATAATATACAGTAAAGAGATTTTTAACTTTTTGGATTAGAAATTTTTAAGCCAGCCTAATTTTGTGCTTAATACATTGTAATAATTATAATTTTTCAGGTGTAATAGGCGCAGTTTATGTGGGCTTTTTTCAATATGCACCACATCATCTGGGCAAAAACCGAGTGCAATTTGACTATCACAGCCTAATTCCAACTGTGAAGTGTTATGTTCTGCAAAGCGAATTGAAATTTTACTGTCGCCATCAATGACTAATGGTCGAGAAGAAAGTGTGTGTGGGAACATCGGCACAAGGGCAATCGCATTTAAATTTGGCGTTAAAATCGGGCCGCCTGCGGAAAGCGAATAAGCCGTTGAACCTGTTGGAGTAGAAACAATCAAACCGTCTGAACGTTGAGAGAAAGCAAATTTATCGTTGATATAAACATGGAAATCAATCATGTGTGCAATTTTAGCCGGGTGAATCACCGCCTCATTTACTGCATTACCGCTAGAAATAATTTCGCCATTGCGTTCAATTTTAGCTTCCAATAAAAAACGCTCTTCGACAAAAAACTCGCCGCGTTCCAAACAAGCTTCAAGCTGTGCATAAGCATTTTTCGGATCGATATCGGTCAAAAAGCCCAAGTTACCTCGGTTAATACCAATCATTGGAATATGATATTTAGCCAAAATACGAGCACGCCCTAGCATATTGCCATCACCACCGATCACAATCACAAGTTGTGCTTGCTCACCGATTTGTTCAACTGTTGCTAAAACTTCTTCCGGTAAACCAAATTTTTCACCGACATCTTTTTCCACTAAAACTCGATATCCTCGCTCTTTCAGCCATTGATACAAGTTTTTATGCATTTGCAAATTAATATCGCGACGTGGTTTTCCCATCAAGGCGATGGTTTTAAATGATTTGACTAATTCATCCATAACTATGATTGCTCCCAAGTGCAAACTCACCGATTTCTGACCGCACTTGAATTTAAAATTTTAGCCATTATATTACATAGCAATTCAGTTTTGCTAAAATAGCACTAATTTTTGATAAATGGAGAAAAAGATGTCAGAACAAGCACAAAACTTAAATGAAAATGAAGAACTTGTTGAAGAAGTTCAGCAGGAAACCACTTCAACGGAAGATCCGTTAGAAGAAGCGATCGCTCGTGTACAAGAACTTGAAGAACAATTAAAAGCACAAGTAGAAGAAACCTCTAAAAAAGAGCAAGATTTATTGCTTCGCACGCGTGCTGAAATTGACAATATGCGCCGCCGCAGCGAACAAGATATCGAAAAAGCACATAAATTTGCGCTCGAAAAATTCTCAAAAGATATTTTAAATACCATTGATAACTTAGAGCGTGCGCTTTCAACACCTGCTAATAAGGAAGATGAAAGCATCAAAGCGTTATTCAATGGTGTGGAGCTAACCTTAAAAGAATTACTCTCAACGGTGGCTCGCTTTGGTGTTGAACCTGTTGGCGCAGTGGGTGAAACCTTTAACCCGGATCTCCACCAAGCCATCTCTATGCAACCAGCTGAAGGGTTTGAAAGCAACCAAATCACCACTGTTTTACAAAAAGGCTATACCTTAAATGGTCGTGTGATTCGCCCAGCTATGGTAATGGTTGCAGCTTAATTTCTTTTCTATGACTTAAAGAGCGGACGATTTTTCGTCCGTTTTTTTATTGTCAAAAAACTTGATTCAGATCAAATTTATTAAAAAATAATTTGAGAATAATTCTCAACAAAAACACTCTTGCTTTCCAGATTTATCAAGGTTTCAACTCAATTTCACCCATCAAAAAACACAAAATAACACTACATATTGTGTGTTGATCTATTAAATAAAACTATATATAGTGCTTTCAATTTTCCATAGCTACCTTACAGGAGTCATAAAATGAACGCTTTCTTTGTGATTAAGCGTGATGGTTCACGAATTGGGTTTGACCTACAACGTATTACTAATGCAATCAAAAAAGCAGCAAGTGCGGTCAATATTGTTGATGAAATTTATATCCATGATCTGAGCCAGCAGATTAATACTGAAATTTTTAGTCATTATCAGCATGAAATTGATATCAACCAGATTCAAAAAATCGTTGAAGATCACTTAATGACAAGCAAGTATCCCCAAATTGCACGTGCTTATATTGAATATCGTCACGATCGTGATCTTGCCCGTGAAAAACGCAGCCAATTAACCAAAGAAATTGAAGGGCTGATTGAGCAAAGCAACGTGGAATTGCTTAATGAAAACGCCAATAAAGATGCGAAAGTTATCCCTACCCAACGTGATTTACTGGCGGGTATTGTGGCAAAACATTATGCCAAACGTCATATTCTGCCAAGAGATGTTGTTGAAGCTCATGAAAAAGGGGAAATCCACTATCACGACTTAGATTACGCACCATTTTTCCCAATGTTTAACTGCATGCTCGTTGATCTAAAAGGCATGCTTTCACATGGTTTTAAAATGGGCAATGCCGAAATTGAGCCGCCTAAATCTATTGGCACTGCAACAGCGGTTACCGCACAAATTATTGCTCAAGTCGCCAGCCATATTTATGGCGGTACAACCATTAATCGCATTGATGAAGTGCTTGCGCCTTATGTTCAACTCAGTTTTGAAAAACATTTAAAAAATGCTGCACAATGGCAAATTCCTGATGCTGAAGGTTATGCAAAAGCACTAATTGAAAAAGAATGTTTTGATGCGTTCCAATCCCTTGAATATGAAGTCAATACGCTCCATACATCCAATGGTCAAACGCCCTTTGTCACCTTTGGTTTTGGCTTAGGCACAAGTTGGCAAGAACGGTTAATTCAGCAATCAATTTTGAAAAATCGTATTCGTGGTTTGGGTAAAAACCACAAAACGCCCGTCTTCCCTAAACTGGTCTTTACCATTAAAAAAGGCGTGAATCAAAACGAACAAGATCCGAACTATGACATTAAAAAACTGGCATTAGAATGCGCCTCAAAACGCATGTATCCAGATATTTTAAACTATGATCAAGTGGTTAAAGTCACAGGCTCATTCAAAGCCCCAATGGGTTGTCGTAGCTTCTTAGGTGCCTATGAAGAAAACGGTCATGAAGTGCATGATGGTCGCAATAATTTAGGCGTGGTAAGTCTGAATCTGCCTCGCATTGCGCTTGAAGCACAAGGAAATGAAGATAAATTCTACCGCACTTTAGATGAACGCTTAGCTCTTGCGAAGAAAGCCTTGCTTACCCGTATTGCTCGCTTAGAAAATACCAAAGCTCGTGTCGCGCCAATTCTCTATATGGAAGGCGCTTGCGGCGTTCGACTAAAAGCCGATGATAATGTTGCGGATATTTTCAAAAATGGCCGAGCATCAATTTCTTTAGGCTATATTGGTATTCACGAAACCATCAATGCACTGTACAAACAAGGGCATATTTTTGACGATGAACAACTGCGTGAAAAAGGCATCGCGATTGTGCGTCGTTTAAGCGAAGCGGTAAAACAATGGCAGAAAGAAACCGGTTATGCATTTAGCCTTTATTCCACACCAAGTGAAAACTTGTGCGATCGTTTCTGCCGTTTAGATACCAAACAATTTGGTGTCATTGACGGCGTTACCGATAAAGGCTACTACACTAACAGCTATCACTTAGATGTAGAGAAAAAAGTCAATCCATACGATAAATTAGACTTTGAAATGCCTTATCCTGAATTAGCGAGTGGCGGCTTTATCTGTTATGGCGAATACCCAAATATTCAACATAACCTGAAAGCACTCGAAGATGTATGGGATTATAGCTACGATCGTGTGCCTTATTACGGCACCAACACGCCAATTGATGAATGTTATGAATGTGGTTTCACAGGAGAGTTTAATTGCACAAGTAAAGGCTTTGTCTGTCCGAAATGTGGCAACCATGACAGTGCAAAAGTCTCCGTAACCCGACGAGTTTGTGGTTATCTCGGCAGCCCTGATGCTCGTCCATTCAACGCTGGCAAACAGGAAGAAGTAAAACGTCGAGTGAAACACCTATAATGTTGTAACATCAATTATGATAAAATAGCTCATCAAAAGTGAGCTATTTTTATTTCAACAAAGAAGGAAATACCATGCCAACACTTGCTCAAATTACCCAATCCATCATGCAAGATCCCGATAATCAATCTTTTACTGCAAAAGGTATCGAACCGCTTTTTGCTGCGCCAACTACCGCTCGTATTAATATCGTCGGACAAGCGCCTGGAATTAAAGCGCAAGAAAGTCGTTTATATTGGAATGATAAAAGCGGTGATCGCCTGCGTGAATGGCTGGGCGTGGATCGTGATACCTTTTATCACTCCGGTATGTTTGCAGTCATCCCGATGGATTTTTATTACCCAGGCAAAGGCAAATCGGGGGATTTACCACCTCGCAAAGGTTTTGCGGAAAAATGGCA
>NZ_CALJRX010000256.1 GCF_937976265.1 uncultured Haemophilus sp. | reverse complement strand
TTTCATAAATATCCCCAAAAGCATGGCGCTCTTGGTATTGCTCAAAGTTGATTTCATCAATGATATTAATCACTTGACGTAATAATACGCCATTTTTCATATAGTTGTTATTATCTTCAAAAGCTGCACGAACAATACGTTGATTCATTGGTGTTTGTGGGGAAACAGGAAGATTTTTCAGTACGGGGAAAAGATCATTGTTGACGAAGTTCAATAATGCTTCGCCTGTCATTGCTTTGCCATCTTTATTATCTTTCGCCCAATTCTCCCAGCTCAATCTATCTGGAAGGATAGATTGATACCCATCATTAAGTAATTTCCATTCCTGTTCTTTGGCATCATAAATTTTTAAAAAGAGAATCCAAACAATTTGTTCAATACGTTGTGCGTCACCATTAATACCTGCATCATTACGCATAACATCTTGCAAGCGTTTTACGAGATTATTTAAGCTCATGTTGTTCCTTAGTGATTAATTATTCTGAGTAAATGATTTTTTCTAGGCCTTTAACCGCTTTCTGATAGAGTGCTTTGCCGCCGAAACTATTTATAATAGAAACCAAACCGCCGAATGGACTAAATTTAGGTGTTTGAAGAAGCTCAGCTTTGCTTAAATCCTGTGAGCCTGATTTCACATATTCATCAAGTAATAAACCTAAAACCTCTTGGTTTTCACTTGAGTATTGAGATAAATAGCCACTCTGTTTAACTTTGTCTGCCCGTTCAGTTTTAGTTAATGGTTTTTTACCGTAACTGACTGCTCTTAACACATCAAAAGTATCAACATCGACACCAATATTGCCCTTTCTCCGTAAAGCATTTATCCATTCATCATTAGTATAAAATTTTGTGAAAACATCACCACTTTCTAGCCAATTTGAATGGAATTGTTCGTAATTGGTAAAATCTTTCTTGATTTCACGTTGAGAGAATTCTGCAATATCTTCTAGAACAAGTTTTCCCTGTTCATTTAGGTATTGCACTTTTTCATCTAAGATCGTGAGATTCAGCGTCCCTGCTTTAATAACTACAGTCGGTTTGTAAACAGGAGGTGGTTCCTCTACTTTATTATCGGAAGGTTGTTTCGGGTTTCTTGGATTTATATCATCCTCTGGTATATCAACGATTGGCGCGTTTTCTGGGATATCAAGAATAACCACTGGCTCACCATCGAAAGCAGGATCTGCAAAGAGACGGGTGACACCACGAAAATCAAGAATTGTGAAAAACTCCTTACCAGCATCGACACGCAAGCGTGTACCGCGCCCAATAATTTGTTTAAATTCAGTCATTGAATTGATGTTCGCATCAAGCACTACCAATTTGCAAGTTTTACTGTCCACGCCTGTTGTCATCAGCTTTGATGTTACAGCAATCACGGGGTAATCTTTACTTTCATTACTAACATCACAAAACGCTTCAAGATCAGCACTTTTGCCTGATTGATCACCTGTAATTTGGCAAACATATTTTGAATTTTTATGCATCATATCAGCATTGAGATGAGAGAGAGCTGCTACCATTCGTTGCGCATGATTGATATTGGCACAGAATACTATAGTTTTACTTAAGCGATCTGTTTTCTTTAAAAATTCAGTAATACGTTCTGCGACTAATCGAGTTCTATCGTCTAAGATAATGTTGTAATCAAAATCTTTTACAGTGTAAATGCGATCTTCGATTTCACGCCCTTCTTTATCCTTCAATCCTTTAGTTGGTCGCCAACCTTTCAAATCACAATCCAAATCGACACGAATTACACGGTAAGGTGCAAGAAAACCGTCTTCAATACCTTGTTTTAAACTGTAAGTATAAATTGGCTCACCAAAATAGCTGATATTACTTGCATCTGCCGTTTCTTTTGGTGTTGCCGTCATACCAATATGGGTTGCAGAGGAAAAATATTCTAAAATTGAGCGCCAGTTTGAATCCTCTTTAGCACTCCCGCGATGACACTCATCAATGATAATTAGATCGAAAAAAGAGGGTTTAAACTGTTTAAAAAGAGAATTACCAGCTGAACCATCAAGTTGTTGATAAAGAGCTAGATAGACTTCAAATGCGCTATCTAGAGTCTTATTACTCACTTTTACCATTGTTTCTTTAAATGGCTTAAAATCTTGCGTCATTGGTTGATCAACAAGTACATTTCTATCTGCAAGAAATAAAATTTTCTTCTTCGTTCCACTGGCTTTTAAACGATGGATAATTTGAAAGGCCGTGTAAGTCTTACCTGTACCGGTTGCCATAACGAGAAGAATGCGTTGTTGTCCTTTAGCTACAGCTTCTATAGTACGATTAATTGCAACTTCTTGATAATAGCGAGGTTCTTTAAAGTTATCACTTACACTCGTATAGTACGGTTGTTGAATAATTTTGAGCTCTTCGGCTGTATATTGCTTGGCCCAACGAGCCTCTAGTTCTTGAGGAGTAGGAAATTGGCTCATCGGCAAAGTACGCTGTACTCCTGTTAAAAAATCGTGTTCAACAAATTCATCGCCATTTGAGCTATAAGCAAAGGGAGTGTTTAGTAAAAGCGCATAATCCATAGCCTGTTGTAATCCATCACGAGATGTATGTTTATTGTCTTTGGCTTCAACTACTGCAATTTTTTGGTTGGCTGATTGGTAAAGTAAATAATCTACTCGTTTAGCTTGTTTTCTAGACGCTTTTTTTGTTTTAGGGTCAACGATCATTTGCCCATCAGTAAATTCTTTATCCGCTTTAAATGAATGCTCTTCTCGAATCTGACGCTCATTCCAACCTGCATTACGAATAGCAGGAGTAATAAACTTGGAACGAATATCTGCCTCTGACATTTGTAATTTTTCTGCTTTACTAAACGACATAAACCTAGAACCTTTCTATAAGTTGTTGTAATTAGAATTATGCCTGAAAAGAATAAACAATAAAATAAAAGGTTGATAATTTAATCACTTCCCAATGTAATAATATTGTAAAGGACTATTAGCGAGCTGATATTATTTTTCAAATAATGTCACTGATTCTAAATGACTGGTATGCGGGAACATATCAATCATGGCAGTTTTGATGATGCGATAACCGAAAAAGCGAAGTATTTCTGCATCTCGTACTAAGGTTGCAGGGTTACAAGATACATAAAGAATGCTTTCTGCACCTAGCTCACATAACGCATTCAGCGCAAAAGCCGCACCGCTACGAGGCGGGTCGAGAAGAATTTTATTAAAATGTTGTTTTGCCCAAGGCTGTTCTGAAAAGCTCTGGTCTAAATCGGCTTGATAAAACTCAACATTCTCAATGTGATTAAACTGTGCATTCGATTGGGCTTTTTGTACCATATCAAAAACACCTTCAATTCCAACCGCACTTTTCACGCGTTTGGCTAAAGGCAACGTGAAATTGCCCATGCCACAGAACAAATCTAAAACGTGATCGTCCTGATTCAAATCAAGCCAATCTAAAGCAGTCTCAACCATTTGCTGATTTAAGCGAGTATTCACTTGAATAAAATCGCGGATATCGAAAGATAAACGAATATCATCTAATGCATAATAAGGCATTTCACCATACACAAGTTGAATACCTTGATCATCTTGTAAAAACAAATTCACGGCATTGGCGCGCGCAAACTCGAGCAATAAAGTGCGGTCAGTTTCAGCTAAATTTCCTTTATAGCGTAACAACATGGCTACGCCATTATCCGCCGAAACCAATTCAATATGCCCTAATTGTTTTGGGGCTGAATATTGCGCCAAAAGTGCGGTCAATTTTGGGATAAGATGATTGATTGCTTGCTCTGCCACTAAGCATTGCTGAATACTCACCAATTGATTGGAGTTTTTCTGACGAAATCCCATTTCAACGGTTTTGTTTTTCGCATTCCACAGTAAACTTAATCGTACTCGACGACGATAAGCCCACTGTTCGCCACAAATCAGGGGCATTAATTGAATGGGCTCTGCTTGCAGTTTACTTAAACGAGAAAAAAGGGCTTTCTCTTTGGCTTTACGCTGCATTTCCACAGGAATATGCTGGCCTTGGCATCCACCACAACGCCCATAATAACGACATTGTGGCTCAACTCGCTGATTACTCTCTTGTAGCCATTTTTGAGCAGTGGCTAATCCATATTGACGTTTTTCATCGGTCACTACCGCTTCCACTTTTTCCGTTGGCAAAGCATTTTCAATGAACCAGGTTTTACCTTGAATTTTGGCGACACCTAGCCCTTGATAATCTAAATCCTGAATTTCAGCGATGATTTTTTTTATGCTTTTCTGTTTTTTTTGTGGAGCGTAAAGTAAAGCCATGATGGTGTCTTAATCTATTTGTATCAAAGAAAGGGATTATTTTAAATAAAGTACATTTTGCGTAAATAATTCTCGACTTTTCAGCGGCTTATCACCTAAATAAGGTTTAAGTGCAATGCGGGTAAAACGTTTTGCCGCTTGCAAGACTGCCTCATCGGTGAATTCCAAACGGTCAAAGGCGAGTAAATCTCGACCATAAAAGGTCAAGTTATCTTTCACTAACGAGGCGATAAAACCCTTTTCCGCACGGTATTGGTAAGTCATCGATTCATCCACTGGCAAACCGGATCCAGCACAATGCAGAAAATCAATGCCATAACCTAAGATTTTAAGTAAATGAAATTCAAATAGACGTAATGTAGGCTCAACCTGTGGTTGAGTGGCTAAGCCTGTTAAGCATTGAAGATAATGCTGAAAAAGTTGTGGATTGGCAGTTTCTGGTTCGATCACGCGAGTAATCAGCTCATTTACATAAAACCCGCTGTATAAAGCCGTTTGCTGCAAAGGTAGCGTAATTGCCGCGGGCTCTGCTTTTGTGAGCGTTTTTAATGCGCCTTTACCTGACCAACGAAGAAGTAATGGCGTAAAAGGCTGTAAGACAGATTTCCATGCCGAACGTTTCGCACGTGCACCTTTTGCAATAACCGTCAAACGTCCCGTTTCTTCAGTGAATAAATCCACCAAAAGGCTGGTTTCACTATAAGGACGACGATGTAACACAAAGCCGCGTTGGAGATCCATAAAAGAATTATTTGCCTGATTTTAATTCACTTGGTTGTTTAACACAGCGTTCTGCGAGCACTTCACCTACGCTAGTTTGTAATCGACTGAAGTCATCTCGCTCCTGCCAATACCAACGAATATTGGCATAATTCCTACCACGCTCAGAAATCACACGAGTCAATTTTTCAGTTACATCATTAAAAGTGACGGTCACCTGACTGAGTGTTTTTTTACTTTTCTGTTTTTGCTTGGTATGAACCACACTCACTTCTTTATTGTCTTTACACAAATAAACCGTCGCTGAACCCTTTTGGGATTTTTTATCAACGGTTTGCACTTTCATTTTCTGTGGTGTGGCTTTAGTTAACTCAACATTCTGCGAGCATGCGGAAAGCCAAAGTGCGGTCAAAATTACGCTTAATTTTTTTAACATGAATTCTATTTCCATCAAGGTTTTTTTATGATTGCTCACTTTGCGAAATGAGCAAGGATAAACAATCTTATCTAGAAAAATGGGCGATTACTCGCCCACTAAAAATTATTTTTTATACTGATATGAACCATCGGCTTGACGAATGAACTTGCCGCCATTTGATAAACGAAGCTCACTCACTCGACCTTGACTGTTCACTGAAACCTGTACTTTGTCACCAGGTTTGAAACTGCTTAATGCATTACCTGCACCGTTTGCTTTGGTCATGGCATTCACATCGGCAATATTCAATTTATTATCACGGAATACTTGCATCAGTGAAACACCTTGCGGCACAGTTAATGTTTTTGTTGCACCTGTTGAAGCGGTTTGTGCTGCTGGTTCAGCTGCTTTCACAGCCTTGTGGGTTGCGGATTTCGCTTCCACAATTTGAACCTTACTATCTTTAGTGGCAACAGGTTTCGCTTCTTGAATTTTGCTTGACTCTTTTTTCACGGTTTGAGTCGGTTGAGCTGTCGCTTTTTCAGTTACTGGTTTAGGTTGTTTTTTCTCTTGAACCACAGGTGTCTGTTCACGACGAGGTTCTGCTTTATGCTCAACCGTTGCAGTATTTTTTTCTACAGTTGGTTGCACTGTTTTCACGGGTTCTTTAACTGGTGTTGGTGCAACAGTTGGCTGAACTGGCGTTACCGGTTGTTGAGCAACAGTTTGTTGTGCAGGCTCTGCAGTTTGTGATTTAGCAGCATCTGCTTTATCACCTACATATTCCATTGCTGGAGGTGTATCTGATTTAGCGTCATTTGCTGTTTGTTCTGTTTTTGCTGGTGCTACCGTATTATTGTTATCTAATATCGTCGTTTCAACTGGTTGAGACTGATCCAATGATTGGAATTGAACTGGTATTTCATTACCATTTTGTTGTTCAAAAGACTCCACCGTATCTGAATTTGGTTTTAGGGTGAAGAAAATGATCAGTAATACCACTAAACCCAAAATCGCAATAAATAAACGACGATGTTTTTCTGGTAACATTTGTAGAACCTTCCATTTTTCAGGTGATTTCAAGCTTGATGCCACAGTGGCTGCCGGTGCAACTGTTTCGGTTTGAGTTGTCACTTCTTCCACAATCTCTTCTGCAGGAGAATTTTCAAAAATCACTTTTTCTTCCGTTACGTTTTCTACTTGAACATTCTCAACGGGCTCTTGAGTTCCGAAAGCACTTGATGGCGCTGACTGTTCAGTATTTTCACGTTGAAATGCTTGAGAAGGCGAAAAAGGTTGGCTTGCTGCCGCGCCAAAAGTTGGCTCGCGACGAACATGGAATTGCGTATCTGGCTGTTCTTTTTTACCAAATAAACCTTTGGCTTTATCAAAAATTGAGCCACTTTGTTGAACCGGTTTTCTTGGGGTCACAGAGTCTGAATGATTAAATCCTAAATCTAATTCATTTTGAGATGAATTGTCGTTAGGTTGATTTTTATTATCCACGGGATTACCTCGATTTGCTAAACTAAAGATCGCACAAAAAGTGCGGTGAAAAATTGGATCGTATTTTATCGGATCTTAAGCTGTGTATAAAGTTTTATTTGGCTCTCCACCGATTTCTCGAGCTAATTTGGGTACTAAATAGCCAGAAGTGAGCGCCTGTAATTCTTTATAAATTTGTAACGCTTTCTCATCTGAAATATAGAAATGGCTCGCACCTTGCACTTTATCCAACAAATGCAAGTAATAAGGCAGAATGCCCGCTTGAAACAACTTATCGCTTAATACTTTTAATGTATGTGGGTTATCATTCACATCCTTTAAAAGGACGGATTGATTGAGTAATGTGACTTTAGCGCCTGCCAGTTTTTGCATAGCCAAAGCGAGTTCTTCATCAATTTCATTTGGGTGATTGATATGCGTCACAAACACCGTTTGTAATGGGCTTTTTAGCAATAAATCACAAAATTCATCCGTAATACGTTCTGGAATCACGACAGGTAAACGAGAGTGAATACGCAAACGCTGTAAGTGCGGTATCTTTTCAAGGCGTTCTAATAGCCACGCCCATTCACTATCCTTCGCCATCATGGGATCGCCACCCGAAAAAATCACTTCTTCGATTTCAGAATGTGCGGCAATATAGTCTATTGCTTGTTGCCAACTGGTTTTATTGCCTGGGTTTTGATCGTAAGGAAAATGACGACGAAAGCAATAACGACAATTGACAGCACACCCCCCTTTTGCCATGAACAGCAAGCGATTTTGGTATTTATGCAGAATATTAGGCACGGCATTTTTTTGCTGCTCATCTAAAGGATCTTGACTAAAACCCTCTGCTTCAATAAATTCTTGCTGAGCCGTCATCACTTGTAAAAAAAGTGGATCTTTCGGATTCCCCTTTTCCATTTTTTCGACAAAAGGCAAAGGCACTCGCATAGCAAAAAGTTTACGAGCGGTGATATCCTCGGCAAAATCTTCAACAGGCAAATTTAAGGTTTTTAGTAAGATTTTCGGATCAGAAATCGCATTTTTTAGGGTTTCTAACCAATTTTGTTCTTCTCTAATCGCAATATTTCGGGTTAAAATACGCACTTTCAAACAATCTCTATTTTTTAGGATATTTTTAATATGGCTACATATACTACCAGTGATTTCAAACCAGGTCTAAAATTTATGCAAGACGGTGAGCCTTGTGTGATCGTTGAAAACGAATTCGTTAAACCAGGTAAAGGCCAAGCTTTTACTCGTACTCGTATTCGTAAATTAATTTCAGGCAAAGTATTAGACGTAAACTTCAAATCTGGTACTTCGGTTGAAGCTGCTGATGTTATGGATCTTAACCTCACTTATTCATACAAAGATGATGCATTCTGGTACTTCATGCACCCAGAAACATTCGAACAATACTCTGCTGATGCAAAAGCAGTGGGTGATGCAGAAAAATGGTTATTAGACCAAGCAGATTGTATCGTGACTTTATGGAATGGTGCGCCAATCAGCATTACTCCACCAAACTTCGTAGAATTAGAAATCATCGATACAGACCCTGGTCTTAAAGGTGATACTGCAGGTACAGGCGGTAAACCAGCAACATTAAGCACTGGCGCTGTGGTGAAAGTACCTCTTTTCGTTCAAATTGGCGAGGTGATTAAAGTCGATACTCGTTCAGGCGAATACGTTTCTCGTGTGAAATAATCTTTCATATGAGATAAAAAGAGCGGTCAATATTTAATGAATATTGACCGTTTTTTATTACCTGCTCATTAATTTCTGAGAGATAAAAAATGCGGCTATTTCTAACCGCACTTTAATTGATTATTTTGCTTTTGAGCCTTCTAAATCTAAAGAAGGTTTTCTATCTGAGTTCACACAAATAACTTGCGCAGCCGCATAGAGCGTTGTATTCGGCTTTAAGCTGATTGTATATTTCTCTTGTTTTTTCGGTGCTGCACGTAAACCTTCGCCCCAAAAATCATCATAAAAATCAGTACGAACTTGGGTTAAATGGTAGTTCTTACAGTTTAAGATTTTATATTGGCGAACAGATCGCGCATAACGTCTTTTCTCATTTGGATACACATATAAACCTTTATCCAAATTCACCACTGCATCAAAATGCACTTGGTTTAAATCTTGGTTGTCTACCCAAATTGAATCGGTATCAATGTAGTAATTTTTATCTTTTACTAATCGCACATACCCTACTCTATCTTTTGAAGGAAGTGTTAATGTCACCTCTTCTTGTGTAACTGGTGGTTGAACAGCAGAACAGCCTGCTAAAAGGGCTACACCTAAAAACGTTAATGCTAATTTTTTCATTTTTCTCTCCTTAAAGCTTACTGAAGCTTGCTGTTTACCGTTTAACACTATCGCTTAGTATTTTACGGTATGTCCGTATCCCTCTAAGATATTTTTAATATGCTCAAGCGACTCTTTTGTCGGAGGCAATACATCTTCGAGTTCATAGTCAAACCCAAGGGTTTTCCATTTGTGGGCGCCTAATCGATGATAAGGAAGAAGTTCGACTTTTTCAATATTGGTCATACCTTCAATGAATTGCCCTAATAAATGAATATCATGGTCACTATCTGTGTAACCTGGAACCACGACATAACGAATCCATGTACGTTGATTTCGTTTTTGCAGATATTTTGCAAATTCCAACGTCCGTTTATTTGGCACACCAATAAGGTTTTGGTGCACTTGATCGTTCAGCTCTTTCAAATCAAGCAAAACAAGATCGGTTACATCGATTAGTTCATCAATAATATGGTCATAATGACGTACAAAACCATTGGTATCTAAACAAGTATTAATCCCTTCTGCTTTACAAGCACGGAACCAATCACGAACAAACTCAGCTTGAAGAATGGCCTCACCACCTGATGCTGTTACACCACCACCAGTTGCATTCATAAAGTGACGATAACTCACCACTTCTTTCATAAGTTCTTCCACACTGATTTCGCGACCACCATCAAGATCCCAAGTATCACGGTTGTGGCAATATTTGCAACGCATCAAGCAGCCTTGCATAAATAAAATAAAACGAATCCCCGGACCATCCACGGTGCCACAGGATTCAAAAGAATGAATTCTTCCTAAAACAGACATACATAAATTTCCAAAAAACTAAATATAGCTAAATTTTACCAAAAATATCATCTATAAAAAATGAGCCTGACTTAAATCAGGCTCATAATTTTTATGTTCCCGCTAAAGTGCGGTTAAATTTTATCGTGTTTTAGAACGATTCTGTGAATGTACGAGTGACGACGTCTTGTTGTTGCTCTTTAGTTAAAGAGTTGAAACGTACTGCGTAACCAGATACACGAATGGTTAATTGCGGATATTTGTCCGGATTTTCCATCGCATCTAATAACATTTCACGGTTTAATACGTTCACATTTAAGTGTTGACCGCCTTCTACTGTAGCTTCATGGTGGAAGTAACCATCCATTAAGCCAGCAAGGTTGCGACGTTGCGCTTCTGGATCTTTACCTAACGCATTTGGTACGATTGAGAAGGTATAAGAAATACCATCTTTTGCGTAAGCAAATGGAAGTTTAGCCACAGAAGTTAATGACGCTACCGCACCTTTTTGGTCACGACCGTGCATTGGGTTAGCACCTGGTCCGAATGGCGCGCCAGCACGACGACCATCTGGGGTGTTACCTGTTTTCTTACCATAAACTACGTTAGAAGTAATGGTTAATACAGATTGTGTAGGCACAGCGTTGCGGTAAGTTTTAAGTTTTTGAATTTTCTTCATGAAACGTTCAACTAAGTCACAAGCGATGTCATCAACACGGTTGTCGTTGTTACCATATTGTGGATATTCACCTTCGATTTCGAAGTCGATCGCTACGTTGCTTGCTACAACATTGCCATCTTTATCTTTGATGTCGCCACGAACCGGTTTAACTTTCGCATATTTAATTGCTGAAAGTGAGTCTGCCGCAACAGAAAGACCCGCGATACCACAAGCCATGGTACGGTATACATCACGATCATGTAACGCCATTAATGCGGCTTCGTATGAATATTTATCGTGCATGTAGTGGATGATGTTTAAGGCTGTCACATATTGTTTTGCCAACCAATCCATAAAGCTGTCCATACGAGTCATTACGGTGTCGAAATCTAACACTTCATCAGTGATTGGTGCAGTTTTCGGACCTACTTGCATACCTAATTTTTCATCGATACCGCCGTTGATTGCGTATAACAATGTTTTCGCTAAGTTTGCACGCGCACCGAAGAATTGCATTTGTTTACCAACAACCATTGGTGATACACAACATGCGATTGCGTAGTCATCATTGTTGAAGTCTGGACGCATTAAATCATCGTTTTCGTATTGAACTGATGAGGTATCAATCGATACTTTCGCACAGAAACGTTTGAAGTTTTCAGGTAATTGTTCAGACCAAAGAATTGTTAAGTTTGGTTCTGGAGAAGTACCCATGTTGTAAAGGGTGTGTAAAATACGGAATGTATTTTTGGTTACTAATGTACGACCGTCTAAACCCATACCTGCGATGGTTTCAGTTGCCCACATTGGGTCACCAGAGAACAATTGATCGTATTCAGGTGTACGTAAGAAACGAACCATACGAAGTTTCATGACTAAGTGGTCAACTAATTCTTGCGCTTCAGTTTCAGTAAGTTTACCCGCTTTTAAATCACGTTCGATATAGATATCGATAAAGGTTGCAGTACGACCAAACGACATCGCTGCACCGTTTTGTGATTTGATTGCCGCTAAGTAAGCAAAGTACATCCATTGAATGGCTTCTTTAGCATTGGTTGCTGGGTTAGAAATATCGTAACCGTAGCTTGCCGCCATTTGTTTCATTTGGCCTAATGCACGGTGTTGTTCTGCAATTTCTTCACGTAAACGGATAGTTGCTTCAAGATTTACGCCATCTTCTAAGTCTTTTTGTAAAGAAGTAAATTGTGCGTATTTATCTTTCATTAAGAAGTCTACACCGTAAAGTGCGACACGACGGTAGTCACCGATAATACGGCCACGACCGTAAGCATCAGGAAGACCGGTTAATACGCCTGATTTACGGCAACGTAAAATATCCGGCGTATAAACATCGAATACACCTTGGTTATGTGTTTTACGGTATTCAGTGAAGATTTTTTTCACTTCAGGATCTAATTCACGACCGTAAATTTTGCATGATCCTTCCACCATTTTAATCCCACCAAATGGCATAATAGCACGTTTTAATGGAGCATCAGTTTGAAGACCTACGATTTTCTCTAAGTCTTTATTGATATAACCTGGTGCGTGAGAAGTAATCGTTGAAGGCGTATGTTCGTCAAAGTCTAATGGCGCATGTGTGCGGTTTTCAACTTTAATTCCTTCCATTACGGTTTCCCAAAGTTTTGTTGTCGCTTCGGTTGGACCTGCTAAGAAAGAATCATCACCTTCATACGGTGTGTAGTTCTTTTGAATAAAATCACGCACGTTGACGTTTTCTTGCCAATCACCGGCAACGAATCCTGCCCACGCAACTTTTTGTGCTTCATTAAGTTCTGACATAGTCATTTCCTTTTTTAATTGATAAAAAATAAGTCTTATTTAATTCGTTAGTACATTAGTGAGCTTTGGTTAAATAACGTTGGAATAAGCCAATACAAACTGCGCCGCCCACAATGTTGCCCAACGTTACGGGAATTAAATTCTTCACAATGAAATGATAAAGATCTAAGTCTGCATATTTCATTGGATCCACACCAATTTGTTGCCAAAATTCTGGTGTACTAAAATGTGCTGTAATAATGCCAAGCGGAATCATAAACATATTTGCCACACAGTGTTCAAATCCTGATGCCACAAATAAGCCAATTGGCATAATCATAATAAATGCTTTGTCTGTAACAGTTTTACCGGAATAAGACATCCATACCGCTACACACACCATAATGTTACATAAAATACCAAGGTTAAATGCTTCAAACCAAGTATGATGAATCTTATGTTGCGCGGTTGCCAAAATGGTTAAACCCCATTGACCATTTGCTGCCATGGTTTGTCCCCCAAACCAAATCACTGCAGCAATAAATAAACCGCCCACAAAGTTGCCCAAATATACCACAATCCAATTTCGGATCATTTGCGTTGTGGTTATCTTACCGCCTACGCGGGCAACTAAGGTTAAAGTAGACGAGGTGAATAATTCAGATCCTAAAATTACCACCATAATTACGCCTAAAGAGAAAACTAACCCACCGACTAACTTGGTTAATCCCCAAGGCGCTCCTGCACTTGCTGTTTGTGTCGTCGTATAGAATACAAAGGCTAAAGCAATACAAGCCCCAGCACTAATACCAGACAGAAATGATAAAAATGGGCGTTTTTGCGCTTTATACGCAGCGACGCTTTCAGCATAATCCGTTGCTTCAACTGGTGTGAGAGCAACAGAAGATTGATTTAAATTTTCTGATGCCATATCTAACTCCAAATAGTTGGTTTATTATTTCTTATACTACAACATAGGTATTCCTATACCCATTTGGTATTCTACTCTCTTATAAAACCATTGCAAGAAATCCCCTACTTATTTCAAAAAAATTTGATATTTTGCAAGTTTTGGTAAATTTTATCTTCGAATACAAAAAAAGCGAGATATCACTATCCCGCTTTTGATATATAAATAACGCAGATTAAAATGCGATACGATCGCGGTTTTTCTCTAACGTTGCTTTACCAATGCCTTGTACTTCAAGCAATTGTTCTGCCATAGTGAAATTACCGTGCTTTTCACGATACTGCACAATAGCTTCCGCCTTTTTCGCACCAATACCAATTAGCGCTTTTTGAATTTCTGATGCACTGGCGGTATTGATATTTAATTTATCACTCACTGCTTGTTGTGTAGTTTGTGATGCGGTTTGTTGCTGAACTTGCACTTGAGGTTGAGCCTGTTCAGCCACCTTTTCTTCTGCAAACACTTGCGAGCTCAACATTGTGGTCGCAACAAATAATGAACTAAATAAATGTTTCATCAATTTCATAAAAATGCCCTTTATTAACAAAAAGTACCGTTGATTCATATCAACAGTGACATTTTTAAGAAACACCAAAAACACGCAAGAAATTGACCGCACTTTTGCGATCCCGATCGCAAAAATCACATTTAAGCAAATGAAAAAACAACCTTAGCGCACCACCACTGCCGTGCCACTTGCAATCACCATAAACATGCTTTTCGTGCCTACCGTTGTGTAGTTAACTTCCACGCCAACAATAGCATTAGCACCCAAGGCATATGCTTTTTTTTCTAGTTCTTTCAACGCATCTTGACGCGCACGACTAATACGATGTTCATAAACACTAGAACGCCCTCCAATCACATCTGTGATACCCGCAAAAAAATCACGCATGAAATTGGCACCCGCAATCACTTCACCAAAGACGACTTGTTTATATTCTACGATTTGTTTCCCTTCAACATTAGGGGTTGTTGTCACAATCATTTTGTATCCTTAAATTCTCATTAAAAATTAACCGCACTTTAGACGCTTAATTTTGATTTTAAAACGGCCAATGCCTTCGCACGATGAGAGATTTTCTTTTTCTCTACGGTTTCTAATTCGGCAAAAGTACAGCCTTTTTCTGGGCTAAAAAAGAGCGAATCATAACCAAAGCCATTTTCACCTTTTTCTTCATAAATAATTTGCCCATCACATTCACCTTGAGCAATGATCGGAGAAGGATCACTTGGGTGTTGTAATAACACAATCGTACTCACAAATTTTGCTTGGCGACGTTCAGTTGGTACATCGGCTAATTCTGCCAGTAATTTTTCACGATTTTTCGCATCAGCTTCCTCTCCATCTACTCCAGCATAACGTGCAGAATACAATCCTGGCGCACCATTTAACGCACCCACTACGAGACCGGAATCATCGGCAATGGCCGGTAAACCTGATTTTTCAGCCGCATAGCGTGCTTTCAGGATCGCATTTTCGACAAACGTTAAGCCTGTTTCCTCTGGACTTTCGATGCCTAAATCCGTTTGGGCAATGACTTCAAAACCGAAATCGGCTAATACATCCGCCATTTCTTTTACTTTGCCTTTATTACCGGTGGCAAGCACAATTTTTTGTTTCATCTCATTTCCCCTTTAAACAAAAGGCGAACCTATGGCACGCCTTTTTTAATTTAATTTACTTCTTTAATTCTTAACTCTTTTGGCACTTCAAAGAACATATTTTCTTCTAAGCCTTGAAGTTCTTCAATAGTATCGGCACCAAATTCTTTTAATCGAGCAATCACAGATTGCACCAGCTCTTCAGGTGCTGAAGCCCCCGCTGTTACGCCAATTGTTTCAACGCCTTCAAACCAATCTGCCGCCACATCATTTGGATCATCAATCAATTTTGATTTCACGCCCATACGCGATGCCAACTCAGCTAAACGGTTAGAATTTGATGAGTTTTTAGAACCTACAACGACCACTAAATCACACTGTTTCGCTAATTCACGCACTGCTTCTTGGCGATTGGTTGTAGCATAGCAAATATCGTTTTTGTGCGGACCTTGAATCGCAGGATATTTGTCTTTCAATGCACTGATAGTTTCCGCCGTATCATCAAGAGAAAGTGTGGTTTGCGTCATAAAGGTTAAATCATCATTTTCTTGAACCGGCAAACGAGCAATATCTTCCACGCTTTCAATTAAGAAAATACCACCTTCGGCATTATTATACTGCCCCATTGTGCCTTCCACTTCGGGATGGCCTTTGTGTCCGATCAAAATCGCTTTCGTCCCTTTACGGCTTGCACGTGCCACTTGCATATGTACTTTGGTTACCAACGGACAAGTTGCATCAAATACTTTTAACTGACGATCTTTTGCTTCCTGACGAACGGCTTGTGACACGCCATGGGCGGAGAAAATCACAATGGCGCCATCTGGCACTTCACTTAATTCTTCTACGAAAATTGCCCCACGCTCACGCAAGCCATTCACCACAAAACGATTATGCACCACTTCATGACGCACATAAATTGGTGCACCATGAATTTCAAGCGCTAATTCAACAATGCTAATGGCTCGATCGACACCCGCGCAAAATCCGCGAGGGTTAGCTAAAATTATCTTCATTTTTGACCGCTCTTTTTATCACCTTTAAAGGCATCTAAGGCTAATAAACCCGCACCAATACAAATCGCAATATCTGCCACATTGAATACCGGATAATGATAAATATCCCAATAAAAATCTAAGAAATCCACCACAAAACCGTTATACGCACGATCCACCATATTGGCTAACGCACCACCAATAATCAGTGCATAAGCTGAGTTTTGTAATTTTTGTTCTGCTGAATTCTTTTTCATAAAGTAAGCCAGCATTAAAGAAATTCCAATTGCGAGCACGATAAAGAAATATTTCTGCCAGCCATCATGTTCAGCAAGGAAGCTAAACGCTGCACCATAGTTACGCACATAGGTTAAATTAAAAATGGGCAATATATTTACGCTTTCATAGAGATCAAAGCGTTGCACTATAATATATTTGGTTAATAAATCGAGGATAAAAGCGACCGCACTTATCCAAAGGAATGAAAGTCCTGTTTTATTTTTTGTCATAGGAAATTATCTATCGTTATCAAAGAAATGTTGATTGTAGCAACTCGAATAGCCTTTATAAAGTAAAAGGCATCAAATTATAAAAGGCGAACACATTGGTTCGCCTTGCAATGTTAATTACTTTTTCTTCACCGGTCTTTGCCAACCTTGAATATGACGTTGTGGCACACGAGTAATCACCAGCTCATCTTTCTCAATATTTTGAGTGATCGTTGAACCAGCCCCAATGGTTGCTCCATCTGCGACGGTAACTGGCGCGACTAACTGCGTATCCGATCCAACAAATACATTGTTACCAATGATTGTTTTAAATTTATTCGCACCGTCATAGTTACAAGTAATGACACCTGCACCAATGTTACAGTTCTCACCGATTTCGGTATCACCCACATAAGTGAGGTGGTTTACTTTAGAGCCTTTACCTACTGTGGATTTTTTAATTTCCACGAAGTTGCCCACATGGGTTTCAGCCGCTAATTCAGCACCTGGGCGTAAACGAGAGAATGGACCAATCGCCGCTTTCTCACCAATAGTGGCATCTTCTAAAACAGAATAAGGCTTGATCTCAACATCATCACCAATGGTTACATTTTTCAATACACAACCCGCACCGATTTTCACACGATCACCTAAACGCACATGGCCTTCCACAATCACGTTCACATCAATTTCAACATCTTTACCGTGCTCTAATGTGCCGCGTAAATCAAAACGCTCAGGATCAATCAACATCACGCCTGCAAGTAAAAGTTTTTCTGCTTGTTTACGTTGATAATAGCGTTCCATTTTGGCTAATTGTAGGCGGTTATTCACCCCTTCAACTTCCATAAAATCAGTTGCTTGAACAGCTACAATCGGACAACCATCTTGATGAGCTAAGCTAATTACATCAGTAATATAAAACTCACCTTGTGCATTATTATTATCTAAACGCGCTAACCATTTTTTGAAACTTGCACCATCTGAAACTAACACACCTGTATTAATCTCTTGAATTTTAAGCTGCTCAGGCGTTGCATCTTTTTGTTCAACAATCCCTACAACTTTGCCATTTTCACGTACGATTCGACCATAACCCGCTGGGTTATCTAATACGACCGTTAACACTGCAATACCATTTTCAGGTTTCGCATCGATTAATTTTTGCAATGTTTCCGGTGTAATCATTGGGCCATCGCCATACACCATTAAAACATTTTCATCATCACGGAAAAAAGGCATCGCTTGTTGCATAGCGTGTCCTGTACCCAATTGTTCAGCTTGGAACACCCAGTTTACGCTTTCATTTGCCAAACGTTCTCGCATTAATTCGCCACCGTGACCGTAAATCAAATGCACGTTTTCCGCACCTAATTGATTTGCCGTATCGATCACATGTTTTACCATCGGTTTTCCTGCCACTTTATGCAAGACTTTCGGTAAATCAGAATACATACGAGTGCCTTTACCGGCCGCTAAAATCACCACGCTTAATGCTTTATTTGTCATAAACTCCCCTTACTACTAAAATTTTATTCATTCTATCGTAGAATAAACTAATAAGCACTTATCTTTGATATAACATATCGATAGATGAAAATTACTATTATGTGCCTAATAAACTACAAGATAATACCTAACTACCTAACCGCCTAAACACCCAATTCTTAATTTGAAATTGGATAATGACTGAGAAATATATCATTAAGGCATAAAGGAAAGCATAATAGTTCCCAACAAAAGATAAAAATGGGAGGCTTAAAATCAACGCAAACACTGTAATATCGAAGAAAACTACCCTTGTTCGAACATTAAAATACAACCTTGCCGAATGAAATGGTAAAAAGAAAATCCAATAGAAAATCAAACCAACAAAGTTAATTGGTAACCTCAGAATATTAGTTAAAGTAAATAACTTATCAGACAATCCATAATCTACATCCATAAACCGCTTAATAATGCTAAATTTAAAGTTAACGACTAAAATATTAATATTCACCCACAATACAATACCAGCGATAACAATATAGAAACTATGAATAGTTATAATACCAAAGCTTAATAAAATAACGATAAAAATAGCCCCTGGCACAAAATGTGAAGCCCAAAAGTTATAGTCATCATCTAAAGATTTTGATATAGCCAAAGCAATTATTGCAACAATAAGAAAATTATAAATTGGATTATTAACTATATCAGGAAAAAGGAATATAGCGATAATTAAAATTATAAGAGAAATTATTCCTTCTATAATCATGCTCTTTTCTGTTACTTGCAGAGAAGGCTTATAGATAAGAGATTTTGCATAAATAATCAGCGAAGCAAATACCCCACCTATAACTAATATAATAAAAAAAGATGCGTATGACTGTATTAAAAACCTTAGTAATTTAATTTTTGTGTTATATTCAAATCCTGCACTTTCAAACATAATATAAGGCACATAAAAAATTAACATTCCTATTAGTAATGTTGCTCTACCGATAACAGCATAAAGGAAAATATCTTGCAATTTAGGGATTTGACTTGTTATTTGTTTATATTCCCACTGATACCTGGCCTCTTCCGCCTTTGTAAAGGGAGAAATCAGAATAAGATAAAACAATGTCAATATATAACTCATTCTTTGAGATATTCTTTGATACACAGCTCTTAATATTGGCATTGGTATTTGCCTTAGCTCTGTCGTGTAATCTTCTTTATCCTTAATTAGATCCGTTGCTAATTGAACCTTATCTTGAATATAAATCAAATACTCTGGATTGCAATGCTGTGCAAACTTATAATCACTATGCCAGTTAAAATAATCTGACCATTGTTTCCAAACAAATACATTTTCAAGCCGAACATCCAGCAGCAAATTCCACATCTGCCAAGAAATATATTCTGTTTGCTCGATTGGAAGTTGGTTTAATGCAAGATAAAATCTATTCCATTGTTTTTCTAATTCTTGCTCACCTTCCGTATTGATAATACGATAAACCTCATTGAGTAATGCATCTGATTCAGTATAACTAGGTTCATTAGTACCAGAGTGATTAATATCTTGAATTTCAAACTCATATTGAGATTCATCATAAGGATCTTCAGGTTCATATGGTTGAATTTCTAGAGGTGCGTTTTTTGACAAATTTCCGAAAAAATCAACCGTATTTTCAGATTTAGATATCTCGCAAAAATCTTCCTTAATATCGGCTTCGTCCTCCAATTTATCAAGATAAGGGGCTATTCGTAACGCTTCATCAAAAGCGTCTCTAAGCACTTGATAACCAGTCGGATCATCATCTGGACGAGTTATTTTTAGTTTTTTAGCATAAGCACGACGAATTTCACGCTCATCTGTTGTAGGCTCAATTTCTAAAACTTCCCAACAATTCATTTATAGTATCCATCCACCGTCAAACTTGGCTAAAAACGCTTCAAAGTCTTTCTGCTCGCGTAAAATACTTACTTGATCTTGGCTATCTAATACACTTTCAAAATGAGCCAAATATTGGCTTATCATATGACGATTATCTCCAAGATATTCTTCATATATACGTTTGGCTTTTTCAATAAGATAAATATTTTTTTCTTGATCTCTAGGATGAATTTTTAAAGCTCTTAATCTCGCACGAGAATGCTTAATATCATCCTCGGTTAATGTAAGCGCATTTTGTTTAAAAATTTTATTTGCATTAATATTTAATTCTTGGTTAATAAGATCAACCTCCAACAACCCATTGATATCATAGCTAAATCTTGCATCAATACTAATTTCACCTGCTGGAAGAGGAGGGATTTTGATAATCATCTCACCCAATAGCAGATTTTCTCTAGCTAAAGGTGATTCACCTTGCAATATATCAAATTTGATTTCAGTTTGATTATCCAGAGCAGTAACAAAATTTTTAGAACGAGAAACAGGAACTGGCATATTACGCTCAATAATTGGACTAAAATGCCCATGAGACATACGCCCATTACCAAGATTAATTGACGTGTCAGTACCAAGAGAAAAAGGCATTACATCTGTTAAAATCACTTCATCCAAATGTTGATTTCGGAAAATTAATGCAGCCTGAATTGCCGCACCTCTTGCAATAGCTTCATCAGGATTAACTCCTAACTGGGGAATTTTTTTAAACAGTTGAACAATCGAACGGCTAATCATTGGCATTCTGGTTGCCCCCCCTACGAGGATAATACCATCAATTTGTTCAGGATTTAATCGCGCATCACGTAAGGCTCGCTCTAATGGCTGGCGTAACCGAGAAAAAAGTACACTAGAAGCTTGTTGAAAATCTTCTCGAGTAATTCTTGCTTTATATTCTTTCCCTTCAAAGTTAATTGAAATATCGACCTCTGACTCTTGGCTCAATTGACGTTTAGCTATTTCAAGTGGTTGCCAAATATCTTTCTGTAAATTCAATTTTTCAATATCTAACTTAGAAAGCTCAGTGCAGCGTTGCAAGAAACAATGTTTCAAAGCTTGCAAAAAATCCTCTCCACCGAGATGATTATCTCCTGCACTGGCAGAAACCTGAACAACACCATCAAAATAATCTAAAATTGATACATCAAAAGTACCACCACCCAAATCGTAAATAAGGAAACGAGTATTATCTGGTTTTTCCTGTAAATTATAGGCTAGTCCAGCAGCTGTTGGTTCATTAAGTAATCGCAATACATTAAGCCCAGCCATCTGTGCTGCTTGTTGTGTTGCCTGACGCTGGATTGCATTAAAATAAGCAGGTACGGTTATTACTACATCTCTAACTTCTTGTTGTAAATATGCTTCTGCATCTTCTTTTAAACTTTTTAAAATTAATGCCGAAAGCTCTTCAGCTCTAAACTGCTGATTACCTAGATGAAAACGTTTATCTGTACCCATAAAACGTTTAAATGCAGCAGCAGTATGACCTGGAGCCGTAGATAAACGTTCTCTAGCTGCAAGACCAACAAGAATAGTGCCATCCTCAGCCATACTAACGACAGATGGAGTTAAAAAATGCCCCAAACGGTTAGGAATAAGTTTAGTTTCACCATCAATAAATTGTGCAATCAGGCTATTCGTTGTACCTAGGTCTATGCCAAGTTGTAATGTAGTCATCTTGATTCCTTTATATCAAGCAAGTGAAATGAAAACCTTGCTAAATTTAACTTATTTTATAAATTAGGTAATCTGTTTTTTTACCTAGAATAATTAATATATTTAGATTCTGCGTCCTTAACTCTATTTATGCATCATATATAGCTGAAAGGCCCGCGTATTCTATCGTAGAATGGAGAATATGATAAGCCATTTAATTTTCATACATTCCTGACAAGACAAGATTGTATAAAAATCTCAAATCCTGTAAACTATCCTCCCGTCTTGATAGCTAATCATCTTTTTCTTTTATTTTTGACCGCACTTTTCAGCATTCTGCACAAATTTGCATAAAAGATGATTGGCTATAATCATTTTTATCCCAACATTTTAGGTCTCTCACTATGGCTACAAATTATATTTTCGTCACAGGCGGTGTGGTTTCATCGTTAGGTAAAGGTATTGCTGCAGCATCATTGGCAGCCATTTTAGAAGCACGTGGCTTAAACGTGACTATTATGAAATTAGACCCTTACATCAACGTGGATCCGGGTACAATGAGCCCAACCCAACACGGCGAAGTGTTCGTGACACAAGACGGGGCGGAAACCGATTTAGACTTAGGTCACTACGAGCGTTTTATTCGTACCAAAATGACAAAACGCAACAACTTCACCACAGGTAAAATTTATTCTGAAGTATTACGCAAAGAGCGTCGTGGTGATTATTTAGGTGCGACAATTCAAGTTATCCCACACATTACCAATGAAATTAAAGATCGCGTGATTGCCGGCGCACAAGGTCATGATGTGGTAATCGTGGAAGTAGGCGGAACAGTGGGTGACATTGAATCGCTTCCATTCTTAGAAGCACTGCGTCAACTTGCCGTACAAGTAGGTCGTGAGAATACTATTTTTATGCACTTAACGTTAGTGCCATATATCCCAACGGCGGGCGAAGTAAAAACCAAACCAACTCAACATTCCGTAAAAGAATTACTTTCGATTGGTATTCAGCCGGATGTGCTTATCTGCCGTTCAGATCGCATGATTCCACCAAACGAGCGTGCAAAAATCGCCTTATTCTGTAACGTACCAGAACGTGCGGTCATCTCATTAAAAGATGTGAATTCAATCTATCAAATTCCGGCATTATTAAAATCACAAGGTTTGGATGAATTCATCTGCCAACGTTTCCACTTAGACTGTCCTGAAGCGGACCTTTCAGAATGGGAACAAGTGCTTTATCAAGAAGCCAACCCTGTGGGCGATGTCACCATCGGTATGGTGGGTAAATATACTGAATTACCGGATGCCTATAAATCAGTGAATGAAGCTTTAAAACACGCTGGCTTAAAAAACCGTTTAAGCGTGCACATCAAATACATTGATTCTCAAGATGTTGAAACCAAAGGTACTGACGTATTAAAAGGTGTCGATGGAATTTTAGTACCAGGCGGCTTTGGCTATCGCGGTGTAGAAGGCAAAATCTTGACTGCAAAATATGCGCGTGAAAACAATGTTCCTTACCTCGGTATTTGTTTAGGGATGCAAATTGCGTTAATCGAATACGCACGTAACGTTGCTGGTCTTGAAAAAGCGAACTCATCTGAATTTGATCGTAACTGTGAGCAACCTGTTGTTGGTTTGATTACAGAATGGCAAGATGCGGAAGGCCACATTGAAACTCGTGATGATAATTCAGATCTCGGTGGCACAATGCGTTTAGGTGCACAACAATGTCATTTAATTGAAGGCTCAAAAGCGCGTGCATTATATGGCAAAGAAACTATCGAAGAACGTCATCGTCACCGCTATGAAGTGAACAATAACCTGCTTCCACAAATTGAAAAAGCAGGCCTTAAAGTAACTGGTTTATCTGCGGATCGTAAATTAGTGGAAATCATTGAAGTACCAAACCACCCATGGTTTGTGGCATGTCAATTTCATCCAGAATTTACGTCCACACCACGTGATGGCCACCCATTATTTGAAGGCTTTGTCAAAGCAGCTAGAGAAAATCAGTTAAAAACTGAAAAGTAATTTACTGATAATACCATAAACAAGTGCGGCCAAAAATTCTTGTGTTTTTGACCGCACTTTGCATTTTTAAGCATTTTAATTTGATTGATTCTATTACCGTTTCACCAAACGATAAGGCAAGATTTGCATTTTACATTTATCAGAAATATCACCTGAATCGAAATCATCAATAAAATTCCAATGTGCGGTATCTTTTGTTAAATCAGTGAGATAAATTTGAGTGTTACCTACTTTATAACGACACTCACCAATAACAAAATTCCTTTCACTACTTGCTTTATCCATATAATCAGCGTGAACAACTTGGATAAGCTTCGCATGATTGGTTAAATCAGTGTAATACCACCAAATATCAAATTTATCTTTATCATTAGCTAACTGAACTTGCAAACTCGGCTCTACAAAGTTCGCATTATAACTATGAGCTTGCTTTATTTGTGAACTTATTAACTCATTATGTTTCCAAAGATAATCATAATTGAGCTGGCGATTTTCATAAAATGCAACTTTACTCTTTAAACGAATCGTCGGTAGAATAACTTCACCTTCAGGTATTTCACAACTGGCTAAGGTAAAATCAGAATAAGACATCGAAGGCCCCTTACCTTTTATTCGTACAAAAACAAAACTTCCTCTACTCAAACAAGACTGTCCATTAATAGAAATCGTTTCCGGCATGCCTAAGTCAGTATCATGTTGTTTACCCAATCTAACCAAATCATTGATGCTAACGACATTACTATTTAATGAAAGTTTATTTAAACGAAAATCGCCCCACTTAAAATACGTATTATCGAGCGTAATAACATAATCTGGCGCATCTTCTCCGGTTGTTGCAAAAACAAATGCATTCGGAGATAGATCATCAATACCTGCTAAATACGGTTTATCTTGTAACTGAACGCCTCTAAGCCCCCAATCTTGTGGAGCTGAAGAGAACAAAACATAAAATACAAAATAACTCAAAATAAATAATAACGTGACAATTCCAAACAATATACCAATTGTCCACAAAAATATTTCTAATGGTGTCTTTAAACGCTGCATATTTCCTAATATCTCTCTTAATCAATGTATTTGTATATTATGCTTTTCTTATCAATACAGAAAATGACTACTTTCCGGAATACTTTCATCATTTTCTTCCCTATAAAAAAGCAAATTTATTTAACTACACTTCAAAAAATATTCGAATTAGTATAACATTTTAGTCAACTATTTATCTAACTTAAATAAGCGGTTACTTTTAAATATATTTATAAAACATTCGTCAATTCAACTGCTTGTTATAAAAGGAATAATCATGCATAAATTTTTACTGACAGCCCTTCTCGCTAGCCTTTCTACCTCTGCTTTCGCACTTTTCCCAGTTCAAACCGATTGGCAAGCGAATCACTTACAAGGCAAAGTGAAATCTGTTATTTCACATTCGGAATATAATCCTGAAGTGGCAGAAGGAGAAGTGGTCACGAACGATGTTCGTCAATTTTATAACGAGCAAGGTTTTTTAATTAAGACTGAAGATGTTACTGGCGAGTCTGAACATTTCGATAAAACGACGGCGAATTATCGATATGATCAAAACAATCGATTAGAAGAAATTCGTTCTGATATCTATAAAGAGACTCATGGAAGACTCTACCACTATCAAGAAAACAGCGATGGTTCGGGTGTCATTTTAGAAATCACTTATGTAGGCAAAAAGCCGAAAAAACCGAATTTTCAAGAAGATTACATCAAAAGAGTTTACGACAAAGATGGCAAACTCATCTCTGAAGCTGTTTATTATGCAAAACTTATTGACGGCCATGCGAAAAAATTCCATTACAAGGACGGTAAACTCATCAAAGCTTGTGACTTTGATGACAATGGAAAAGAAAGTAATTGCGAAACTTATCGTTATCTCGAAAATGGCGACTTTGTACATAACACGTCTTTTAATGAGGGACGAGCAGATTTTACTTATGACAAAAATTACAATGAATTAAAACGCCAAATTTTTGATCAACATGGGAAATTAGAAGAAACGCTCACAACGCGTCATAAATTTGATCAACACGGTAATGTGATTGAAAGCATTATGTATGATGAAAAAGGTATATGGTTAGATAAAACCACCAAGAAATATGAATATTACGAGTAATCTCTTTTAAACTGAGCATTTTTATTATGTTTTTTAAATCTAAACAACACGCTGATAAATTAGACAACAAATTAATCACCAAACTGGACAAAATCTTTCAATATTTTAAGGCGAAAGAAGAAGCATCTGAGAGGTTGTTTGCCCGAAATCACAAGGTTGCGCCAATGGCAATCGCAACCTATTGGCATTATGGTAAAGCCAATTTAGATGAATCTGAATTTCTAGAAAATACGGGGTTATCTGATTTATACCAACCTCTAGAGTTGCTCCTAACAAAAACAATGAAACTGCCTTGTATTACGCGCATTGAATTTGAAGAGGAAAATTGGGTTCAATTATTTCTTTCTATTGATTTTAAATTAAACCCAACAGATAGCTCACTTTTTAGAGTTTTTATTTTTCCCGCTCAGGATAGCTTCGTTTTCGCCGTAACAGATGAAGCGAAAAAACTTTGTCAGGATATGGTGCTTGCCAAGCCATTTAATCAAAAGAGTCCGCATTATGAGAAATTTTTACATTCAGTTGATGCCGTGTTTAATGCGATTGAAAAGCCTGAAGATTTCTCTCTATTAGATCAAAAACTCGCAAAAATTGAACGTTATCTTCAAACGCAACAAGATGGATGTATCGACGTCAAAAACCCCCTCTTTGAAACGCCTATCCATGCCTATCAATTTTACTATTCCGACAATTGGGATGATTATTCCAAAGAAAAATTTAAGGAATTAGATTTTGACGGCGATATGTATGATTTACAAAGCCAATTCTGTAACCCAATGGGATTCGTACCTGCTTCTCGAGAAGAATTTTTTAATGGTTCTGGCTATTCTTTTTTAAATATTGGGTTTGGCATAAAACCGCATAAGGAATATGAACATATTATTGAATTTGAACTTCCTCAAAGAATTGAGTTATTTGCTGGGCAACCTATTTGCGATGCCGCATATTCATTACAACATGCTGATAAGCTTTTTATTTTTAATTTAATGGCAGCGATTTATTATGCAAAACCGCTCGATGAACAACATTACAAGTTTGATTTGTTAAAACAAGCCGTTGATTTGATTTGCGATAGCATTGACAGACGTGAAACTGAAATCAATCAAGATACCTTATTTGATGAGTTACTTATGTTGCTTGAAACGAAAAAATACATCAAAGCAAAATACATTAAGCAAGTTAAAAGTCTCTATAAATGGCTAAATAAAGACCTTGAAAAATGTCGAGAGAAAATGATCGCATTTGGTGATATCTATGAGGACGAAGATTTCGATGAAGAATATGCTAAATTGAGCCTTATCAGAAGTTATCTACATTGCTACCAAGATGACTGGAAGATTGATTATGACTCTCTCAATCATTTTCTTTCTGAGTCTCTTGAACAAACTTTCGAAATCACTTTTGAAGAAGCAAAGCATGACTTTGCACGTATTAAGGCTAAAGTAGAAGCAAAAAGTGATTATACTTTGCTTTATGTGGATAGCGGTTCTGATAATTTCTATTGCTTAGTTTGTCCAAAATCAGCAGTGCCTCGCATAATAGAAATTACAGATATATTAGATTTACCTATCAACCATTAAATTTTAGATAAGAAAACTGCCTAGCGGCAATAAAGAGCGGTCAGTTTTTGTTGCATTTTTGCAAAATATCTCAGTGATTAAATAGTGGAATTTGTAATGTGAGTGAAAAGTAATTAAAGCCCCGATCTATATATTCTAGATAACTAACAAAGTTAAACTTCTGACTATCGCTGAGGTCGTAATTTAAATAGAATACGCTTTTATCTACACGGAAATGAAAAAATGAAACTTGCTGTTATTTTACCCGCATACAATGCAGAAAATTTTATCACTGAATGTTTAGATTCATTATTGAATCAAACCTTTAGTGATTTTTGTATTCTTGCGGTTAATGATGCATCTACCGATAACACAGGCAAGATTCTCGAAACTTATGCAGCAAAAGATGCTCGCTTACGTGTTTACCATTTACCACAAAACCAAGGTGAACCTGCTGTAATGCAATTTGCCATGGATATGCTTAACTATATGAATATTGAATATGTTGCGCGTATGGATGCCGATGATATTTGTGTAACACATCGTTTTGAAAAACAAGTTCAATATTTAGACGAGCATCCCAAAATTGATATTTTAGGAAGTAATGCACTGCTCTTTAATGATGGGCAAACAGATAAAATGTCTAAAGTAAGTACACTTCCTCTTTTAGATAAAGATATAAAAGCATATTTTTCTTTAGCTCGCGACAATATCATTAATCCCTCTACGATGTGGCGACATTCTAGTATCAAGGCGCTCGGGATCAATTATGCACAAACAGCCACTGCACCCGATTTTCATATGTGGGTACAATGCGCATTACACAAAAAGACATTTGCGAATTTACCAGAGCCATTATTGTTTTATCGGATACATCAAGGCCAAGCGAGTAAAATACATGACAAAATTAGCGAGTCTGTTCAATACTCTATGGAGCTATGGATAAGTCATTTATTTCCAGAATTAACACCTAAAGAAGTCAGCCTATTAAGTCTTATACTGCACGGCAAAACCATTAAATTACGCACTGAAGAGTTTGAAATCGCCTTTTCGGCTTATGACAAAGTTCGTTCCAATAATGGAGATTCGAGATTCGGAGAAGATCGAGAGATAATGTTTAGTATTTTAGACAGACATACGCAAGCTTTAAAAAAGGTATTCTATAAACACATATCTTAATATTTAAAGCGGTCATTTTTAGCTAATTTTTACAAAAAACGCTGTGAAACATCACAGCGTTTTATATTTACGATTACTTATCAAAAATAGCTTTCGTATATATTCGACTATAGTAATAACCGCTTTCTGGTCTAAATTCCATATCAAGCTCACTCAAATAAATCGTAAAGCTTGGTCTATCAATTTTTAATAAATCTTGGTTAAGCGATTTAAGCTCAGCTTTAGAGATTTTTTTCATCGGGTCTAGCTGATGTTCTTTGAATACTTTGTGAATATGTTCATCCATATTCGTACAATATCTGTCATGATCTTCAACAAAGCAAACCTCTGGCTTCTCTTCGTGCTTATCCGCTTTTTCATCAGATTTCATATAAGTCTGAACCTCTGTACGATAAAATCCAGGTCTCGGTACACGAATCCATTTTTTATACGGCGTGACATCAATTGACTCCCATAGAAATTCTATTGTTGTTTTTCGGTCGCTAATTACTTGGTCATTGATGCTGATATGATCACCATAAATATTTAATGTAACAAGTTCTTCGGATTTTTTACCATATCTCTGCTTAAATATCTCGTGTCTTTCTTTATAAGGATCTTCTACATAAGAGTCTAGCGCTATATGACGAACCATATAAAATGTTACATCATCTAATTCTTCCCAATCTTTAATCTCACTCTTCGGCATATTCTCTAAGCGCTCTACAAAATCTACATCATCACGAATTTTTCCTTGTCCATCAGATAAATTAAGCTTTGTGAGTAAATGCTCAAAACGTTCCGTTTGGCTTTGGTAAGCGATTTCTTGTGGGTTCACTACCCAAGTCATGGCAAAAATAGCCACCATTACAACCCCAGAAATCAGCCGGTATTGACGTGCTTTTGGCACAATCAGGATCGCATAAGCAATCGTAATCGCCGTAGCCAAGGCCACTAAATAAATTCGTGGTTCAGTCCAAGCATAGGCACTAATACGGCGATCAATCGCCAACCATAACAACACGATTGGCACAATAGCAAGATATGGATAGAACTTAAAGAAAGTTTCCCAGCGGGCTTTAGCACAAATAGAACGTAATGCATATACGCCTAAACCTGCAAGCAGGTAAGGCAAGGTAATATTAGCCAGCATGCCTTTTGGTAATACGCCTTCAAAAATAATTTGAACAACATAAGCATAAAGCAACACAGTGAAAATCATCAATGCCGGTGCTAATACAAAATTAACCAAAATGTCAAAAATACGACTTAACGTCATTTCCGATTTTGCTTGACGCTGTTGGAACACTAAGAAAAAGAGTGGCAAAGTAAAAATGCCTAAAGAAGTATAAAAATGCTGGTAGAAACTATCAGAAAACTCGACATTAAAGAGTGTTGTAATCGTAAATAGAATAGCCGCTACTAATCCAAACACCAACAACCATACCGCCGTCGCTAAGCCAAGATGGAATAGATTGGTAAAATTACGGTAGGTAAATACTTGATTATTTTTTTCAAATGGGAAGCCTAATAACACCAGTAACGCAATAAAACTTGCGCCCCAAAATTTTGGGCTCGATAGATAAAACTCTGCACTATCATTAGTCATGCCTATTATGGCCAGCGCCACCAATGGCACAATCCATGAAAAACGATACCAAGAATATGGTCGAGAGAGATAAATAAAGATAAAGAGCATTGGCTTAAATACCCAATAAGCCAAATGATCATTTTCTGAATTCATATCCACAAACCAAATTCCAAGAGCAAACGCTGCGATCATGAAGATTTCAATTGGATGGGTAGATATCGCTGATTTTATTTGTGTTTTAGTTTGCTGAAAAAAAGTCGAAAGAGACATAATGATTCCTTTTCCGATGCAACAAAGTCTCAATTAAGAATAAATAATTCGCCGTAAAATAATACAAAATTTCGCGCAACTGTAACCAACTTTTGAAGGCAATTCCACTGAAATAAAAGAAATAGTTCGCAAAAAAAGACAAAATCTCACCGCACTTTATTGAAAAACAAGATACAGATCAAAGTGCGGTCATTTTTCCAAGACAAATTTCTAAATTTGCTTTATTATATCCCCGTTTTAGGTTCGCCTAACTAATTTTAATTAACTTTAAACAGAGGAAAACAAAATGGCAAAAATCGTTAAAGTCATTGGTCGTGAAATCATCGACTCTCGTGGTAACCCAACTGTAGAAGCTGAAGTTCATCTTGAAGGTGGTTTCGTTGGTTTAGCAGCTGCTCCATCAGGTGCATCTACCGGTTCTCGTGAAGCATTAGAATTACGTGACGGCGACAAATCTCGTTTCTTAGGTAAAGGTGTATTAAAAGCGGTTGCTGCAGTAAACGGTCCTATCGCAGATGCATTAGTGGGTAAAGAAGCGTCTAACCAAGCTGAAATCGACCAAATCATGATCGATTTAGACGGTACTGAAAACAAATCTAACTTCGGTGCAAACGCAATCTTAGCGGTATCTTTAGCAAACGCAAAAGCAGCGGCAGCGTCTAAAGGTTTACCACTTTACGCTTACATCGCTGAACTTAACGGCACACCAGGCGTTTACTCTATGCCATTACCAATGATGAACATCATCAACGGTGGTGAACACGCAGATAACAACGTGGATATCCAAGAATTCATGATTCAACCAGTTGGTGCGAAAACGTTACGTGAAGCACTTCGTATCGGTGCTGAAGTATTCCACAACCTTGCGAAAGTATTAAAATCTAAAGGCATGAGCACTGCTGTAGGTGATGAAGGTGGTTTTGCGCCTAACCTAGCATCTAACGCTGACGCTTTAGCATGTATCAAAGAAGCAGTTGAAAAAGCAGGTTATGTATTAGGTAAAGACGTCACTTTAGCAATGGACTGTGCATCTTCTGAGTTCTACAACAAAGAAACCGGCAAATACGAAATGAAAGGCGAAGGCCGTTCATTCACTTCTCAAGAGTTCACACACTATCTTGAAGAATTAACTAAACAATACCCAATCGTGTCTATCGAAGATGGTCAAGATGAATCTGACTGGGAAGGTTTTGCATACCAAACTAAAGTGTTAGGCGACCGCATTCAATTAGTGGGCGACGACTTATTCGTCACTAACACCAAAATCTTAAAAGAAGGTATCGAAAAAGGTATCGCAAACTCTATCTTAATCAAATTCAACCAAATCGGTTCTTTAACTGAAACTTTAGCCGCAATCAAAATGGCTAAAGATGCAGGTTACACCGCGGTTATCTCTCACCGTTCAGGTGAAACCGAAGATGCGACTATCGCTGATTTAGCGGTTGGTACAGCAGCAGGTCAAATCAAAACGGGTTCTATGAGCCGTTCTGACCGTATTGCGAAATACAACCAATTAATCCGTATCGAAGAAGCATTAGAACGTGCTGGTACACCAGCTCCGTTCTTAGGTTTAAAAGCGGTTAAAGGTCAAGCATAATTTTTGCTTAATTTAATGTAAAATAGCACCGCACTTTGCATAAAAGTGCGGTGTTTTTCTATCTAATATTTAAAGGAAAGAAAATGTTACATTTAACCCTCGAAGATCAACTCTTTCTCGGTCAACCAAAACAAGTCGGCACACACTCAACTGTACATGATCACCTGGCGGTAATGTTTGAAGATGACGGTGAAACGGGCTATTTTTATGCGTTAGATATGCGTCAAAATGCGCAGCCTGTTGTCGATTGCTTACATGTTTATAACGTCGATAATACTCGCAATCACCATGAAGCACGTAAATTAGAAATCTGCTGGGATGAAAGTGGTTATTTAGCCTTATTACTTATTAACGGCTATCCGCATGCCGTATTTGATTTTGCCCATTTGATCGGCTATAACACTAACAAACATCCTCAGCCTGACTTAATGAGCATGTGGACACACGAAGAAATCACCAATGAACGTGCGACCGCATGGCTTGGTGTCAATACCATTAAATAGGATTAACTATGCGATTTTACCGCGGTCTTCAGCCTTTCAAGGTCATGAGTTTTGATCTTGATGACACCCTTTACGATAACAGTGATGTCATTCGTTTGGCCGAAGAACGCTTTCTTCAATGTGTGCAAGAACACGCGCAACTGAGTGAGCTTACCTCAGAATATTGGCGAAAATGGAAATGGCAACTGGCGGAGAAAAATCCCTTGATTGCTGAAGATGTGATCGCCTGGCGTGTCGAAACGTTACGACACTTACTGGTGCATCATAGTAAAAGTGCGGTTGAAATTGACCGCACTTTGGCCATCGCTATGGAAGAATTTATTGAATGGCGACATAAAATTGATGTGCCAGCTGAAAGCATTGAAGTATTAAACCAACTTAAAGATCGCTACCTGCTAAGCGTGATTACCAATGGTAATGTGATTGCTACACGTATTGGGTTTGAACACTTTCAGCTGAGTTTAAGAGGTGGAAAGCAAGGCAGAGCGAAACCTCATCAAGATTTGTTCCACCAAACCGCCCATTATTTTGGCGTAAAACCGAGTGAAATTTTACATATTGGTGATAACTTAACCACGGATGTTCAAGGCGCCATTCAAGCCGGCTGCCAAGCTGTATGGATTAATTTATCGGGCAAAGATCTCAATTCATTTACTGAAGCAAGTGTTTTGCCTACATTAGAAATCAATCATTTAACTGAATTATTAACACTTTAACCCTATGATGAAAAAGAAAAATCAAGTTCTCGTCAGTCTTTCTATTGTGGCTTTATTGGGCGGCTGCTCAGAAGAGCAAGTTCAACGTGATGTTTATAACAGCCTTGAGGATTGTTTAGCCGATTGGCAAAAAATTGAATTATGCGAAGCTGACCAATCTAGTGAAAATAATAGCGGCACAACTGCACATGCTGGATCTGGATCTTCTCTCTCGGGCAATTTAAATACACGTCCAAGCAATAATAGTGAATGGTCAGAAGACAATCAAACCGTCAAACAAACCTTAAATCCTGATGGTGCAACTCACTCTGGCAATTCAAACGGTTCAGAAGGAACAAGCCACACGAGCTCTGCAACAGGAGAAGGACACGGTAGTATGGGCAGTGCGATTGCAGGTGCCGCAATGGGTTATATGATCGCGCGCACGATGGGAACATTTTTAGGTCCAAGCTACAATCCAAGTAACCGTGCCGTTTCAACGCCAACGGGTCAAGTTATCCAACCGCAAACTAATCGTTCTGTCGGTAAGCCTGTATTAGTTAAAGGCAATGCAGGTAGCACTTACAGCAAACCCGTTTCACGCGGTGGCTTTAAAAGCTCAAACTCAAGTAGCAGCCGTAGTTCAGGCGGTTAAATATGAAACGAATCACAGGTTTTCCTACTCGCCCTAATATGGTGCAACAATTATTAGATGTGGGCTTTGATTACTATAATCTGCCTTCCTCTGATGGCTCGCATTATTGGTCGGATAATGTGGCGTATGAATTTAGCTTGGCAGAAATCGATCGTATCGAAGATGCCACCAACGAATTACACGCAATGTGTATGGATTTTGTTGCCGATGAAATTAAAGAGGGTGATTATGCCCATTATCGCTTCACCGATTTACAGAAAAATCTGATTGAACAATCCTGGGCTAAAAACGTACCGCACTTATATGGCCGTTTTGATTTTGGTTATGACGGCGAAAACCTCAAAATGTTTGAATACAATGCCGACACGCCCACTTCCCTGCTTGAAGCGGCGGTGGTGCAATGGCAATGGTTAGAGCAAATTGAAGGCTTAGCGCATCGTGACCAATTTAATTGGATTCACGAAGAATTGCTCAATCGCTTTCAGTTTATTCAACAGCAAACAGGGCTAAACGATTTCCATTTTAGTGCTATGCAAGAAGCGGGCCGTGAAGATTGGGGCAATATCGATTACTTGGCGGATGTAGCTTACAACGCAGGTTGGCATATTCATCAGCTCGCTATTGAAGATGTGGGCTATGATAAAGACAGTCAGCAATTCCTCGATCTGAATAATCAACCTATTGATTGCTTATTTAAGCTCTATCCACTTGAATGGATGACCACTACCGAATATGCACCACACATGCTTAATTCATCCACCACTTTTATTGAACCAGCGTGGAAATTACTATTAAGCAATAAAGTGCTATTAGCGAAATTGTGGCAAAAGCACCCAAATCACCCATTATTACTACCTGCTTACTTTAGTAAACATGATATTACCGATCGTCAATCAATATGGGTGAAAAAACCGACGTTAGGTCGTGAGGGCGCCAATGTTTCTTACTATGAAAAACGTAATGGTCTAGAATTTGCCGCCAAAGGCAGCGAACATTCTGCCTTTTACGATCAGGCAGGTTATATCTATCAACAAAAATTTGAACTACCAAATTTTGATGGCATGTATCCTATGATTGGTTCTTGGGTTGTGGGTGATGTGGCTTGTGGCATCGGATTGAGAGAAGATTTTACCC
>NZ_CALJRX010000255.1 GCF_937976265.1 uncultured Haemophilus sp. | reverse complement strand
TATGTGATTAATTTTGCGATCATAGAATCGTAGTGTGGTGGAACGGTATAACCAGCATATACATGAGAATCCCAACGAACCCCTAAACCACCTGGTGAGTGTAAGTGTGCCACTTTACCTGGAGACGGTAAGAATGTTTTTGGATCTTCTGCATTGATACGACATTCAATCGCATGACCTTTCACTTTAATATCTTCTTGTTTGTAAGAAAGTGGTAAACCAGCCGCAATACGCAATTGTTCTTTCACCAAATCCACACCGGTAATCATTTCTGTTACTGGGTGTTCTACTTGAATACGAGTATTCATTTCGATGAAATAGAACTCACCATTTTCGTATAAGAATTCAAAGGTACCTGCACCACGATAGCCAATTTCAACACAAGCCTTCGCACAGCGAGAACCAATATCACGACGAACTTCTTCGGTAATACCTGGTGCGGGTGCTTCTTCCACCACTTTTTGGTGACGACGCTGCATAGAACAATCACGTTCTGCAAGATAAATTGCATTACCGTGTGTATCCGCTAAAACTTGAATTTCAACATGGCGTGGATTTTCTAAATATTTTTCCATATAAACCATGTCATTATTAAACGCGGCTTTTGCTTCTGCTTTTGTCATCGCAATGGATTCTTCAAGTGCATCCTCGCTACGTACTACGCGCATACCACGACCACCGCCGCCGCCAGATGCCTTGATAATAATTGGATAACCAATACGTTTTGCAATTTCTTTATTTTTCGCGATATCGCTACCTACTGGGCCATCTGAACCCGGTACACAAGGCACGCCGGCTTTTTTCATTGCTTTAATCGCAGAAACCTTATCTCCCATCAAACGAATAACGTCTGCAGTTGGACCAATAAAGATAAAACCAGAACGCTCAACTTGCTCTGCAAAATCCGCGTTTTCAGAAAGGAAACCATAACCAGGGTGAATCGCATCCGCACCGGTTACTTCTGCTGCAGCAATAATAGCAGGAATATTTAAATAACTTTTTACAGATGGCGCAGGTCCGATACAAACTGTTTCATCTGCAAGTAATACGTGTTTTAAATCACGGTCAGCGGTAGAGTGAACCGCCACAGTTTTAATGCCTAATTCTTTACAGGCACGTAAAATACGCAGTGCAATTTCACCACGGTTAGCAATCACAACTTTTTCTAACATAACAATTTCCACTTGGGTGAAAAAATGGCGAGAAAGCTCGCCATTTCAGATTGATAGGGATTATTCGATAACGATCAATGGTTGATCAAATTCAACCGCTTCGCCATCATTTACTAAGATTGCTTTTACCACACCGGCTTTGTCTGCTTCGATACGGTTCATCATTTTCATTGCTTCAACGATACAAAGTGCATCGCCTACTTTGACTGTTTGTCCCACTTCTACGAAAGCTTTCGCTTCTGGGCTTGGGCTACGATAGAATGTACCTACCATTGGTGAACGCACTTGGTGTCCTGATACTTCAGCGACTGGTGCTTCCGCAGGCGCAGTCGCTGCAGGTGCTGCTGCCGGAGCCGCAACCGGTGCGACTGGCGCCGCTGCATATTGAATTGCAGCAGGTGCAACCGCTGGTGCCGCACGACTAATACGTACTGTACCTTCTTCTTCTTGCACTTCTAATTCAGTGATACCCGATTCTTCTACTAATTCAATCAGTTTTTTGATTTTACGAATGTCCATACGTTCTTCCTAAAAATATTAATGAATTTTCAACCGCACTTTCAAAATTCACTCCAAAGCGCAGTCATTTCGAAACCTGTTTTTATGTCGGCAAGATTACCGTAAAATCACGCACTTTGCGATAAATTTCTGCGAAAATCTGTAAATTTTGTGAAATTTTATGCTTTTTTATTTAAAAAATCTAACGCGAATTGGAGAGCAAACTCATAGCCTTTCGCACCTAAGCCACAAATCACCCCTTCAGCCACATCACTAAAATAAGAATGGTGACGGAATGGCTCGCGCTTATGTACATTAGACAAATGGATTTCAACAAAAGGAATTGACACGGCAAGCAACGCATCGCGCAATGCAACACTGGTATGCGTATAAGCTGCTGGGTTAATTAAAATAAAATCCACTTTCTGAAAACTTTGATGAATCTTATCGATTAACTTTTCTTCGCTATTTGCTTGAAAGCACGCCAAATTCACATCATGCTGCGCCGCAAGTTTTGCCACATTTTCTTCAATGGTAGATAACGAAAGCGAACCATAATGTTTCGGCTCTCTTGCGCCCAACATATTTAAGTTCGGGCCATTTAACAGCAAAATATTGAATTTTTTTGACATTTTCACATCCTTTAACTTGTGCGAATTATAGCGATTTTTTGTGTAATGGTGGTCTTATCTCTAGACGATTTTGGTAATAAATTCTGAATTTAAATCAATTAGCGGTAAATCTGAGCCTGGCCACGCACGTAATACTTGATGTTGCATCAAATTTAACGTATCTAATCCTGGCGTCACATTGGGTGTATATTGTGCCGCAATACGAGCAAGTTGCGTCAATCCAAGGCTACTTTCAATGCTCGAGCTGATCACTGCTTTTATGCCTAAACTATGTGCTTGCGCAATCAACTTTTGACAATCTTGTAGCGAACCAATCAATGTTGGCTTAATCACAATGGCACTTAAGTGCGGTTCTTTTTCTAAAAGAAAACCTGGCTCACGCACACTTTCATCCCAAGCAATATGAATGCCTGTTTGAGCTGCAAACTGGCGGCTTTCTTCACGAGTTTCACAAGGTTCTTCCAAAAATTGAATGCGAGATCGATGTTGCGGTTTTACTTTCTCCGCAAATTTTAAGGCTTTTTCTAATGTCCATTGACGATTCGCATCTAGACGTAATTGCAAATCAGGAATGGCTTCAAGAAACATATCCGTAATCAAGCCATCACGATTCGCTTCATACATGCCGACTTTAATTTTAGCGACTTTGTCACCTGACATTTGATTAAGTTCTGCATATAACTCATCAGGATCGCCATAACACAACGGTGCAGTATGATAGTTACCTTCCTCATTTAAATAACGTTTCATCTCATCCATCGCCGTGCTAATACCGAAAGCAACGGAGGGATAACAACCGTCAAGTGGAACTCTTGGCGCTTCGCAGCTTGCATGACACCAATTTGTCAGCCATTCAATGGCTTGCTCTTGCGCTTGTTCGATGGTTTCTTCGCTAAATCCTGGTAAAGGTGCAATTTCTCCCCATCCATCACGGCTACAAGAAACACGCACGATTAGCCCCTCACGGCGTTTTAAAAAGCGTCCACGTAAAATCAACTGACTATCGACGGGAATAGAATAACGATAAAGATTAAATGATTTGGTTTCCATCTTGTTCTCCTTGAAGGGTAAAAATGCGGTTAAAAATAATTTTTTAACCGCACTTCCCTTATTTAAAAGGCACTTGTTTCATAAATAAGTTACGCTTTAATCTTATAATTTCTTTTCTTATTCTTTCAACCACTGAAAATTTTGTCTGATTTTCATGAACTAAATCTCTACCTTTTTTCAAGCTGCTTTCAAAAGGTTTATCTGGATTCACAACAAAATCTTGTACACAAATACCTGGTGAAAGCTGTACCACGTTGTAATCCTTTAAATTTAAAAAATCCTCAAAGATAAGAGAATCAATTGCAATTTCAAGCGGTTTATTTTTTACCTGTTTGAGAAGGTATTTCGCACCTTTTGCCGTTACTGTATAACCTGCAGTTCCTGACTGCTTAAATGTGATAGGGTAAATCTTTCTATGACACTTTACTACTTTAGGCCTACGAAATACCATTTTTCCATTAGCCTCAAGCTTTAACACATCAACATCATCAGGCAAATAATCAACCACTAATAACGTCTTAGCATTCTCACCTAAGTGAATATCATCTTCAAAAATATTGATATAGTCTAAATTATTTTCTACTGCCAGATCCCATAACGCAATATGACTTAATGCACAACCAATTTCACCATCCGATAATTTGGCATTTGGTGACCGATCTAAAGTAATATTAAATTTCTTTGCAACATCCTCAATACGATCTGGTGTAACCGCATCAAAAAATGAAAAAGGGATTTTTTGCTGACCAAATTCTTGTTCAATATGTTTGCGACGTTTAGTTTCTTTGATTAAACTAATCACATAATTATATTGTTTCTCGCAACCCATAAAAATAATTTCCAAATAGCAATAAAGACTTCAATATATTTTCAAAAGTGCAGTTAAAAACACACTGATTTTGAACCGCACTTTTTTATGTCAAAATTAAGGATTACGTCTGAATTTGCTGAAGTCTGGTGCGCGTTTTTCGTTAAATGCGTTACGACCTTCTTGACCTTCTTCAGTCATATAGAACAACATGGTTGCGTTACCTGCGAGTTCTTGTAAACCAGATTGACCATCGCAGTCTGCATTTAATGCAGCTTTCAAGCAACGCAATGCAATTGGGCTGTTACGTAACATTTCACGACACCAACGCACGGTTTCTTTTTCTAAATCAGCATAAGGCACGACAGTATTCACTAAGCCCATATCTAATGCTTCTTGCGCATTATATTGACGGCATAAGAACCAAATTTCGCGTGCTTTTTTCTGCCCCACTAAACGCGCCATATAGCTTGCGCCCCAGCCACCGTCAAATGAACCTACTTTAGGACCAGTTTGACCAAAGATTGCATTGTCTGCAGCAATAGTTAAATCGCATAACATATGCAATACGTGACCGCCACCAATTGCATATCCAGCCACCATTGCCACCACTGGTTTTGGACAAGTACGAATATCACGTTGGAAATCCAATACATTTAAGTGATGTACACCGCTTTCATCTTTGTAACCGCCGTAGTCACCACGAATTTTTTGGTCACCACCAGAACAGAATGCTTTTTCGCCTTCACCGGTTAATACAATCACGCCGATTTTTTCATCGAAACGGGCGTTAGAAAAAGCATGGATCATTTCTTTGACTGTTTGCGGACGAAATGCATTGCGCACTTCTGGACGATTAATGGTAATTTTTGCAATACCATCAGTCGATTTGTGGAAACGAATATCAGTGTAACCTTCGCTGTGATCAACCCACTCAACTGGTGCATATAAAACATCATCTTTTGGATTTTGCATTGTTCTTTCCTTTATAAGTGTAAAAAGTGCGGTCATTATA
>NZ_CALJRX010000254.1 GCF_937976265.1 uncultured Haemophilus sp. | reverse complement strand
CCGAATTGCTGCTGTTTACTGGAAAGCACAATCTCGGTTAAAGGTTGTTGAGTTAAATTGCCGACCTTGTATTCGGGATACACAAAATGATCGCAAGTATATACATCGCCATTGGCTTCCGTGACAAGCGATTGCCCGCAAGTAGGTTGATGAACACAAGTTGTGGAAGGATAACCAAGCCATTGCCCAAGCAGATTATCAAACTGTGACACATAAATTTTTCCTACATCATGCTCATACCATTCATGAAATACATTCACAAGAAATTGCCCATAACCTTCTGATGGTATCGAGAAATCAGTTACAGATTGTGTTTGAGCATGACGTTCGACAATAGGAATAAACTGCATATAAGTCGAGCCAAGCTGTTTGAGCGCTAAATAAGTTTCTCTTCCTTTTTGCCAGTTTTGATCATTAATGACGGTAAGCGTATTAAATTCCACGCCATATTCTTGAAGTAAATTTAATGCTTTCACGGTTTTTTCAAAGGTGGGATTACCGTTACCTGAAATTCGATAACGATTATGCACAGCACTTAAACCGTCAATAGAAAGCCCAATGAGAAAATGATGCTGTTTGAAAAATGCAGCCCATTGCTGATTAAGTGCGATACCATTGGTTTGAAAGGCATTTGTGATCTGTTTACCTTGAGCAAATTCCTGCTGATATTCAACGGCTTGTCGATAAAAATCTAAGCCTAAAAGAGTGGGTTCACCACCTTGCCAAGCGAATTCAACCACATTGCCAGCGTGAGATTGGATATAGTTTTTGACGTAATGCTTTAAGGTGTCTTTCGACATAAAAGGTGCATGTTGCCCAAACTGTTCTGATTTTTCCAAATAGAAACAATATTCACACTGAATGTTACAGTGAAAACTGCTTGGTTTCGCCATTAAGTGAAAATGAGTTTGTGGAGGAAAAACAGACATCAACCATCCTTTGTTACAACATTATTTATGACCAGATATTCGGTCTAATGCTCCGTTTTGTTTGAGTTCTTTCGCAATACGAATGGCGGTTTCGGTTTCACAGCCGGCATATTCTGCAATTTCACGATATGTCCAATTATAATCAGGAAAATGTTGTTTGAGGAAATACAAACTATCCATCACGCGATCTAAAGTACGTAAATAGGCACTTTTAGCTAAACGCTCTTCGGCTTCGCGTAGTTCATCTGCCAAGATCTGCAATAAACATTGGCTCATCACTGTATTATGCGTAAAAAACTCGCTCACTACTTCAGGTTTGATGCGAGTAATCTCTGCATCAATTAAGACTTTCGCATTGCAATGATAGTGTTTATCCGTCATGGAGAATAAGGTTCGGAAACCAAAATAATCCCCTTTGGAATATAACCGCACCAAGCTTTCCTTGCCATTTTCAAGGGTATGAAATAAGCCAATCAAGCCTGCTTGCACATAATAAAACTCATGTGCCACCTCACCTTGTTGATACAAGAAGGAGCCTTTGGGCAGATGATGTAACTCAGTGAGCTGACAATGCGATAATTCAGTAGGCTTGATTGAGCAATTTTCCATAAACGTCCTTCAAAGTGCGGTCAGTTTTTTCTTTGTCTTTTATACTTCGTGAATAATTCGATATACCCAATTTTCTAGCGGATCATTTAAGCGTTTCATTTCTTGACGCATTTCTTCTAGCATCTCTTTTTTAACTGCTTCATATTCTGGCTTATAGAACAAATTATGCATTTCAGCCGGATCATTTTTTACGTCATAAAGCTCACAAATGTCCGAAGCATTAAATACCAATTTATAGTCTTTACGGTGCCACATGCGTTGTTCAAAATAAACGAAATGCCCCGCCAACTGTGCCAATATCCCTTTGCGTTGATTATCTTGATGTTGACGAACGATTGGCAAAATACTTTCTCCTTCAAAGGCAGAAGGAATCGGCTGATTAGCCAAATCATAAACGGTCGAGGTTAAATCATGGAGATAGACAAGATTATCATCTTGTTGATTAACACGATTTGAATTCGGGTCTTTGATAATCATCGGAATGTTGTAGGTGGTATCAAACATGAATTCGCCTTTTTCAATCATTCGATGAGCGCCCATCGCATCCCCATGATCAGCGGTTGCCACAATAAAAGTGCGGTCATAAATACCTTTGTTTTCTAAGAAAGTAAACAGCTCACCAATCGCATCATCAATCAGGGTAATATAGCCCCAGAATTTTGTGATGACTTCTTTCCAATGATCTTCGCTCGCCTCCCACATGCCCCACATTTTAGAGATGGTACGATAATGTCCTGGTTTGCCTTCTAGTGGCTTGAAGAAGCTTTCATCTAGCACCACATCTTCTTTTCGATACATGGAATAATACGGTTCTGGCACGATACAAGGCGTATGCGGTCCCCAGAAATTAATCCAGGTAAAGAACGGTTTATTTTCAGCAAGTGATTCACTAATATAACTTTTCGCTTCATCAATGATGAAATACGGGATGGTTTGTTCTTTTGTGCCTGAAAGCAAGCCACAAAGCTCTTGCACGCGTAAATGTGGGTTATCCCCGAAATAAGCACGACTCACTTCAGGAATCTCATAACCTTTTTCATCTAACCATTCTTTATAACGATTGGAATGTGTCGGCGGTTGGTTGAACACTAAATTTTTATACACGCCACTGCCCGGATAACCATAGCCGTCAAAGTTATGCCCTTTAATGCCGTAATCTTCTGGTACGGATTTTGTCCCAACGTGCCATTTCCCCACAACATAGGTGTTATAGCCGTCCAGTTTACCGATGTTTGGTGCAGCTTCGCTCACTTCACCTGTACCGCCTTTTTCTCCATTACGAATGATGCCATGTGTGGACGGCATTAAACCGGTAAAGAGTGATGTTCGTGCAGGCCCACAAACGGAAGCTGGCGTAAAGGCATTATTAAAACGTACGCCATCTTTCGCTAGACGGTCGATATTCGGAGTTTTGACGATCTGGTGACCATAAGCACCCAACATATCTTTACGCACTTGGTCGAGTAAAATATAGATAATATTCATACACAATCCTTATCTATTTTAAGGGCGTACGTGATGTACGCCCGACTGCTTAATGTTGGTTAGAAAGATGTAATTGATGTTCTGTTTTTTCATTTTTTGGTCTAAAGACAATCAACACGATGAGTTGTAATACCGCATACACTTCCAACACTAACATTGGATTGCCATCTGGTGAAGCAATACCAATTGGTGATAAGAATACATAAAGCGCAATTAAACCAAGAATTAATGAAACAGATGTTACTTTAATGTATTTCCAATTGGTTAAGTCTACATCGCCTTTATTGATGGTATTTTCCACATAAGGCTCACGTTTTAAGAATTGACCTAAAATCAACATTAAGACAACATCAAATACGAATAATCCGCCCATGACATGCACGAAATTAATTTTCACATTGAACACCCAAACAATACTGAAATAAAGTACTACGTGTACAAGTAAAGTAATACGTGCCGCTAAACCTGAAACAGTTTTATTAAATAAACCCACTGCAAATAACGCCACGATTGGAATATTTACAAAACCAGCAAAGCGTTTAGTGATTAAGAAAATACCATCTGTACCAAACATCAAAAGTGGTCCAATAATCATGGTCACAATCGCCATAATGGTAGAGACTTTTTTCGCATAGACGATCAATTCTTGATCGGTACGTTGTTTTTTACTGATAGATGGTAATAAGTCTTTACAATAAATGGTCGCTGCAGAGTTTAAGAATGAGTTAAAGGTACTTAAAATTGCACCGAAAAGTGCCGCAATAAAGAAGCCTTGTAATGCAGTCGGCATCACTTTATTGACCAATAATGGATAAGAGGTATCCATTGGATTTAAGCCTTCACCTAAAATATGGAAACTCAATAAACCCGGTAAATTAAGAATAATCGGTAATGTGAGTAGGAAAAGCGCTGCAATTAAAATCCCTTTTTGACCTGATGCTAAATCCTTCGCCCCTAAACAACGTTGTACGATAGCTTGGTTAGTGGTCCAATAGAAGAAGTGAACGACCATAATACCGGTAAAAATTGTCGGCCAAGGGGTGGAGTCGGTTGAACTACCAATGGCGTTCCATTTTTCAACGTGAGTGGTAGTGATAATATTCAACCCTTCTGAAATGCTGCCATTACCTAAATAAAGCAATGCAAATACAGGCACAAGTAATGCTCCAATCACTAAGATTACCGCATTGATGGTATCGGAAACGGCTACCGCTTTTAACCCACCAAAAATCGCATAAATCGCCCCCACTACAGCGATAGCAATCACAGTATAGACAATTGCTTGCGCATAACTTAATCCGAAAATAGTTTCTAGATTGAAGATTTTATTAAATGCAATCGCTCCGGTATAAAGTGCGGTCGGAATAACGATTAAAAGATAGAAGACTAAGAATAACCCTGACATAATCAAACGAGTTTGTCGGTCAAAACGATTTTCAAAGAATTCTGGAATGGTGGTATAACCGTTACGCAAATATTTCGGCAACATATAAAGCGCCAAGAAACAAAGCGGAATCACAGTTGGCACTGTCCACGCAATAATAGAAAAGTTGTTTTGATAAGAAACGGCATTCACGCCAATCAATTGCTCGGTTGAAAGAGAGGTCAACACCATTGAGCAACCAATCACAATACCGCTTAATCCTCGTCCCGCTAAGAAATAACCTTTCGAGGTGGTTAAATCATCGTTTTTAGTACGTAGCCATGAAACATAGGCCACTAAAGCCGTTACGATGAGGAAACTCGAAACTGTTAATAGCATACGCTCCTCCTTGTAGAAGCCATGATTAAATTCCATTTATAGACTACTGCTAGGTGTATAAAGAGCATATGATAATTGTCATACTGATTGTGTGAGAAGGATCACAAAATTAAAATAAAGTCTATTTTTATAAATAATTATGAGCAAGATCATAAATTATTTATTTATCCAAAAGAATAATAATGCCGTACTCCCACACAAAAGGAGTTTGAAATGAGCTTACAGTTAATTTTTATTTTAATTTTATGTGGTGTGATGACAAATATGATGTCCGCTATTTTTGGCATTGGTGGCGGCGTATTGATGGTACCTATCCTCTACACCTTATTCCCACAGTTTCCTTTACAAATGATTGCTGCAACATCATTAACGATTGTCATGGGGTCATCCTTTATTAACTTAATTTATTTTTACAAACAAAAAGTGTCAATTAATTACAAAGCGATGCTCATTTGGTCTATAGGTATGATTATTGGTGTACAGCTAGGATTCGAATCCAGTTTTTATGTACCTGATAGTGTAATTATCAGTGTGTTTGTTATCACGCTTTCCCTATTGGCAATTCGTACTATTTTTAGTAAAGAGACGGCAATAATTCAGCAATCTACAGCGGATGAAACGATTAAAGGAATCGGTCTTTCAACGGTGGGCGGATTTATTGCTGGCATGACGGGCATTGGAGGAGGCTCAATTATGGCGCCTTTAATTGGTCAGTTAAAATCCATTAAAGCCCATCAAATTGCGCCTTATACCAATGCCATGATGTTTATTGGTGGGCTAGGTAGCCTTTATGGCTATCTTTCAAAAAGCTCGACTTATCACTTTGGTTGGCAAATCGGTTATGTTAATTTTTCGATTGTAATTATTGTTGTACTCAGTGCTTTTGTAACCGGATTTTTCTCAATGAAAATCCGAGGTAAATTATCACCGCACTTAGTCAAAAAACTATTAGGTATTATTTTATTAGTAATCAGCGCTTATATGTTACTTATCCATTCCATAAAATAAAAAATGGCAGAGGAACGCTCCTCTGCCATTTCTGTTATTTTTATTCTTTTTTCACTTCATCCCACAGAATATCCATTTCGATTAAAGAAAGATCTTTTAGTGGTACGCCTCGTTCTAATGCCTTTCCTTCAACTTTGCGAAAACGTTGTTCAAATTTATTATTCGCCTTACGTAAAGTCTCTTCTGCGTTACATTTAAGGTGACGAGACAAATTAACCGTTGCGAAAAATAAATCCCCGATTTCCTCTTCTATTTTTTCCTGATTACGAGGAGTTTGATTAATTTCATCCCTAACTTCTTGCAATTCTTCTTCAACTTTTGCTAATACAGGTTCAACATCATCCCAATCAAATCCAATCTTTGAACATTGTTTTTGCATTTTTTGTGCTCTTAACAATGCAGGAAAAGCATTCGGAATATCATCTAAAATAGAACGTTTTTCTTGAACTGATTTTTCTTGTGCCTTGATACTATTCCAACGAGCTAATGCTTCTTCTTCATTTCCAGCTGTGGCATCTCCAAACACATGAGGATGACGACGTACAATCTTTTTAGAAATATCATTAAGTACATCATCAAATGTGAAATAACCATCTTCAGAAGCAAGCTGACTAAAAAATACAACCTGTAATAAAAGATCGCCAAGCTCTTCCCTTAAATTAGCGATGTCTTTCTTTTGGATGGCATCAATGACTTCATAAGTTTCTTCGGTTAAACAGGGAATCATTGATTCATAATTTTGTTTAAGATCCCAAGGGCAACCGCCATTAGGATTACGTAATTGCGCAATTAATTGAATAAAATCTTGAATGGAATAATGCATAAGAATATCTCTGAAATACTAAAAGTGCGATTAGTATAAAACGAATAGCAAAATAGACAATATTCTTAAAAAAATTAAAGATAATTTGATATGAAATGATGGCAGGGGCGGAGAGGCTCGAACTCCCAACACCCGGTTTTGGAGACCGGTGCTCTACCAATTGAACTACGCCCCTATTGGTATTAAGAATTGGCGGAATGGACGGGACTCGAACCCGCGACCCCCTGCGTGACAGGCAGGTA
>NZ_CALJRX010000253.1 GCF_937976265.1 uncultured Haemophilus sp. | reverse complement strand
GTTGCAAGTCAAATAATCGAATCAATGTTTTACTAAGTGGAAAAAGCAGGCTGCCTTCAGCCTGCTTTTTTGTATTTTGGATATTTGTTATGTAAAAAACCGGTATTATGTAGCAGTTGCACAAAGATTTAACCGATTAAAAACCTTAAAATCCCTATTGAAATTTTCCGTGTCTTATGACAACAAAGTATTGCTCATCGGCGGTGAAACAGAAGGCGGCAAAGCGTTAACATCTGTTTAAACAATGAGCTATGACGGCAAACAATTAAAAGTAGAATAATCTTCTTTTATTCCAAAGAAAAAGGCTTAACCCACTGAAGGTTAAGCCTTTTTTATTAGGTGTTAGTATGAAAAAAGATTGCCACGATGAATAAAAAAGTGCGGTTAAAAAAGAAGATGAATTTCAACCGCACTTAAATTTAATAAAACACCAAGATTTTCTAAGCAAATATGGTCTCTATTTTTATTAAAAATAAACCTTAGGCAGGCTTTTTAGTTTTTCTTTTAGGCTTAATTTTCACGCCGTTCTTTTTCGCCCATGCTTTTAATTTCTTCAAGAAAACCTCTCCCATTGGACGTGGATTACCTGAGAATAAAGTATTTAACCCGTTATTTTTGATAATTTGATGACGCAACGCTAAACGTTCTTCATGATTTTCAGCTAAACGAATAGCGCGCTCAATATATTCATCAATCGTATTTGCAATCAGCCAATCCGGCAAACCTAAACGACGGAATAAACCTTCATCAATGTGTTCGTGTACTTCCGCTCCGGTTTTACAGATACCTACCAATCCCATGGTGACCATATCAATAATGCCATTAGTATTGCCGAACGGAAGTGGATTTAACATCATGTCACAATCCTTAATGAGGCCAAGATATTCTTGGTAAGGCGTTTGCTGATGTGCCGTCGCATCATCTCCTAAATACGATTTAATAAAACGAGCTACATATGGATGCGTAATACCATATGATTGTCCCAGCATAAAATGAAAATGTATTTTCACCGCTGCTTTATCTCTGATAATCCTTAATATTTCCAAGAAATACGGATTTAATTTCATCGTAGTCGCTGCAATACCAATATTGATAACTGCCGGATTCTCACGTAACACATATTCCACATTGGTCGGTGCAAAGGCTGATGGAACATAAGGCAACGCATCTTTTGGAAGACGTAAAAGAGTCTCACTAAAACAATCTTCAGAGCCAACATAATCATCTTCAACCACAACATATTCAATGAAGTCAGAATATGTTGTTGCCGGATGACCTAACGCAATGGCTTGAATTGGCGCAACACGGGTATTGCTGAGGAAGATAGATAACAAATCCATACCAATAGACGGCATATATAAGATTGCAGCTTGATTTTTTTCACAAATATCACGAACAAGCCCCATTCTACTATATATATGATCGTCATGAGGAGATAAAACGAACTCATCAAAAACAGCTCGTCCCTGTTCATCGATTCGCTCACTCCCAATACCAATTAAATAAAAATGTTCACGCGCAGCAATCATGGATGTTGAGTGAGTTCGGTAAATAGAGTGTGCCATGTTGAAATGTTCCAAGATAACAACCATTACCGGTTTTCCATCTCGATAACCAATTTGAGAAACATCAAGATCTTTCCAGCCACATAAGAAATGATTTCGGCGAATCACTGTGTTTAAGGCTTTTTTTACATCATGTTTATTTGGTGCAACATCATAGCTGCAATGCATATACACATCATGACAAATACTATTAGGTACAGAATTTAAATCAGATAATGTGGCAAGCTTTTCAGGGAACCATTGTAAAATCGCAGCGCGCTTTGAAAACGCAGCAGGCGTACCAATAAAGCGCCCTGATTGCAATGCAAAGCAAAGTGAAGCACAAACATCAGGCGCAATATTCCACAGCATATCTAAATTAAGATTTAGGTTAGACTCCGGAAAATACATAATGCAAAACTTCACTAAGGAGTCGCGATTAGACTCAAGCTCAACTTCCAAAGAGCCAGGAACCGGATTTTTGTTATAAACCTGTAAGATATGATCAGCATTAATATAACTTGAGCTTGCAAAAATCATCGCCATCCAACGTTGGAATGAGAAAAAACGTTGCATACCGATATCTGAAATGGTAAGTTCTTGATCAGTAAATAGTTTTGTAATGACATTCGCCATTCTGTGGCAAAAATAGACGACAAGATCCATATCAAGCGTTTCCGCTTGATATTGTTCAGGATAAGAAAACTCAATCTGACCTAAAAGCCCAAAATTGTCATCTAGCTCAGTTAAAATAGCTAATAAAATGCTACAAGCTCGTTCATAGTCTTTTTGTTCTACCGCTTGTTCTAACAATTCAATATTCGGCGAAATCACCTCAGCTTGTTCAGCAGTGACTTTTTTATTCATCCTAGCTCCTATAGCTAATTACGTGTTAAATGATTATGTATTAATACGTTTAAGTGTATCCCTACTTCATGAATAACCTTTTCAAACGATGACGTCAGACTATCAATCCGAATAGAGGTAATATTTGGATACCATAAATTGTTTCCACTTCCATATCCCCAACGCCAATCGCCAATAAAAGGCAAAAGTAACAATGTTTTCACTCCTAAAGCACCGGCCAAATGCGCAACTGATGTATCCACCGTCACAAGATAATCTAAATTAACTAAATAAGTAGCTGTTTCCCATAAGGTTTTTGCATTTTTGGCTAAATTTGGAATCTGATATTCAGCTAATAATTTTTTTTCTTCAAGATTGCATTCTTTCTGTAAGCAATACCAATTAGCCCCTTCTATATCAAATAAGAGTCTTAAAAGTTCAGGTTGGTGAATAGAACGAAAAGCATCATTTTCATGGGTGGGATTTCCTCGCCAAACAATCCCAATATTCAATTTATCAGGCATTTGTGAAATTTTCTTTTTTGCATTATCAATACTTTGCTGATCGATAAAAAGATAAGGATGACGCTTCACAATTTGATAAAAAGGAAGATCAATATATGCCATGATATCATGTGGAAAACTCCAATAATCAAAACTATCATCCAGCTCAAGATCGATCTTTTTACTATCAATCACGACATCAATATCCAGATGACTCTTCAATAATTTCACAACGGGAGTTTGTGCAATGAGTGTGATTTTTCTTACATTAAGTTGTTTTTTTAGTGCATAAGCTAATTGAGCAAACATCAACTCATCACCCAGACCGAATTCAGTCCAAATAACAAAATGTTTTCCCAATAAATTTTGCCCTTGCCATTTTTTTATTTGATGTACAGCTTTAGGGGGAGTTTTGGTTCTACGTGCATCAGACACCAAAGGTTGGCGCATTTTAAAACCTTTGCAATAATCTCCAGCCGTGATAACAGACAATGCCTTATATATTTCAATACCTTGATGATTAAAGCGTTGTTGAAAAGAAGCCCAACTTGCTTCAACCCCTTCAACTAATCCTAAGGTTTGATAAATATTGCAACGGTACATAATAGGCTCTATGGCAAAGGGAGATAATATTTCCATTTTATCAATCCATTGCAGTGCCATATCAAATGCTCTAGTTTCTAAAAAATAAGAAAGTTCTTGTTCATATACCTCATAACTTTTATTCTGAACCACTTTCGAAAGTATTAAGATTGGGATCTCATCCGAAGAGGGAAAGATTTCTACAAACTCAGCCACTCTTTTCTTGAATTTATCAAATTGGAGATGACACTTTTTCGGCATTACAATAATACCGTTATTCTTCAAAACCCTCAGACAGCAAATAAAACTGCTGTAATTAAGACTGTAAGTTTCATCAACCAAAATAATATCGAAATGATTGGAAGGCAGCCCATGTAATTGATGAGGCTCTCCCATTTCCGGCGTCCAGTTTATTTTGTTTAAATTGGCTATGTAATTTTTATCAAAATTACTCAAAAAAGTAGGATCGCATAACAAAAGTGCGGTCATTTTTTCAGTAGTTTCAAAAGAAGTTTGTGTATTTTCCATAAGAAAAACCTGATAAAAATCGTGAGAGCTTACACTCTCACGATTTTATTTAGATTAGCGTTTACAATTAGCTATTGATTACCATTTGTAACCAACACCTGCCGCAACGCCTTTTTCGCCACTGCTGCTTGCTGCCATATTCAATTTGATAACAACTTTCCCGTTATCCAATGCGCGTGAGTAGCCCACAGCAACGGAAGCTGCACCACCTTGAGAACCTACAGCAGCACTAATCATTGAGTCACCGGCAGTATAAACTTGAGGCAATGCTGCTGCTGCCATTGCATTAGCAGCGTAACCACGCATTTCCTTGTTCATCTTATCTACACGGTTGTTTAACTCATTGATCTTAGCCGGACTTCCTGCGACCTGATCTAATGCACGATTCAACTGACCTACAGTTGCGGCATCAGAATCTTTAACACCATCTCCCACATTGTGGATTTGGTTACCGCCCATATCAACGTTTGTACCGTTTTCAACTTTAACAGTATGACCAGCGCCACCTAAGGTTGCATTTTTCGCAGTCAAGTTGCCCGCAACTACAGTTCCTGCAGTCACTTTAGTTACGTTAATGTCATTAGTTAATGCTACAGTGATATTGCTACCAGTTTGACTGATCTCAATATTCTTGCCTGCATTAAATGTAACAACACGATTTGCTGCGTTAATCGTTTCTTTTACAGAGCCAGTCTGTAAAGTCCAACCTTCATTAACAGCGTTGAGCGCTTTTGACACATCTGCTTTCGCCGATGCTGCATCCGTTACAGCTTGAGTCGCTTTTGCATCAATACCATTGGCTGTGGTCAATGCATTAGCTGCATCCGATTTGGCTGCCGCTGCATCTGTTGCTGCTTTACCGGCTTTAGCATCTGCCGCTTCAGCTTTCGCTACCGCACCATCAGCTTTGGTATCTG
>NZ_CALJRX010000252.1 GCF_937976265.1 uncultured Haemophilus sp. | reverse complement strand
GGAATTAATTACAGCCGTTTTGGTTTGTATGCGTTTGGTGGTCATGAACGTTTTTCATTGCAACTGTGGATTGACGACTACCTTTCCAAACGTCGTGTCACTGCACTTTTTGGAGTCTACCCTAGCCCAAGCTCAGAACATAATGCCCAAATCCTACGCGCTATTCGTGCCTATCTTACGGAAGACAATCCTGAGTTTTTAAAGTATGTAGGCAGAGATTTTAAAAACTTCGGCTTAAAATTTAATATTGCGCTGTGTAATGCCTTTGCACTGCGTGTGCCATTTAGTCGTAAAAAAGCCGACCGCGCTATTGACCTAGCACTTGCCGAATGGAATAAGAAAACCCCAAATCAAAAACAAGGCTGGTTCAACGAACGCCGCGCAACACAAAAACTCATCAATGAACGCCATTTACGGGAAGAATTAAATAACGAAGTAAAATAACCAATTTAAAACAAAGTGCGGTAAAATTTTTCAACGTTTTAAAACGCTTAGAAAATCAACCGCACTTTTATTTGAGATGAATAAAGAAAACATGGCAGAACAACAGGAAAACAAAGATTGGCTGGATAAACTTGGAGAATTTTTCAGTAAGATTTTTATCAACCCAAACAAAGATATTGCCTACTCCATTCGTAAACGGGGTGAAGATGAAATTGAAATTCGGGATTCGATTTTTGATGGTTATGCCCGAGGGTTTATTCGCTTTGTTTTAATTGGCATAACGCTTATTAGTGTATTTCATGGCTCATCAGGGATTCCATTTTATAGCCAATATCTCGAGGCAAAAAGCGATTATGAATGGGCTTTTAATCCAGATAAACCAGCTAGGGAGCAGTATCTATGGTACAAAGAAATGGCGGATCGCCATTATAAAAGAGCTCAAGAGGAAAATGATCCTTTTATCAGTCCTCCTTCATCATATGAAGAATATAAGAAACATATACTTCCTAAATCACCACTAAAAGATTTTATCCTTGATATCATTTTAATCCCTTTTGTGGTCTTTGCCTTTTTC
>NZ_CALJRX010000251.1 GCF_937976265.1 uncultured Haemophilus sp. | reverse complement strand
TATTATGGGATGGTAATAAATCAGAAATATTGATGCATCAAGCATCTAGAGAAATTCATAAGATTGATTAAATCTAAAACATATATTTATATACGTTTCTTTACAAAAAATAAAATTTTTATAATGAACTTTTTACAAGTCTTTTAAGTTCATAGGGTTATAGTTGTTTTAGAGAGGTATTATAAAAAAACTATATCTTTAGAAATGTAAATTTTTTTGGAAGATGTTTTATTTTAAGTTTTTTTGCGTAAACTAGGCCGCACAAAGCAAATGGCTTTGGATTAATTCTTAACCATAAACATAAAATGGAGAGTAACAATGAAAAAATCAGTATTAGCCGCATTAGTATTAGGTGCATCTTTAGCCGTAACAGGTTGTTTCGATAAACAAGAAACAGCTCAAAAAGTTGAAGCAGCAAAAGATGCAACAGCAAACGCTGCAACACAAGTTAAAGACGCTGCCGCTTCAGCAGCTAACGATGTGAAAGATGCAGCAAAAGATGCTGCAACTGATGTTAAAAATGCTGCAACTGATGCAATGAATTCAGCGAAAGAAGCTGCAACTAACGCAAAAGATGCTGCAGTAGAAAAAGTTGCTGAAGTAAAAGATGCAGCAGTAGCTAAAGTTGAGGAAGTTAAAGACGCTGCAGCAAATAAAATGACTGAAGCAAAAGACGCAATGTATTCTAAAGTGGATGAAGTGAAAAATGCAGCTTCTGAAACAAAAGATACGGCAGCAGATAAAGCAGCAGAAGTCAAAGACGCAGCAGCAGACAAAGCAGCTGAAGTGAAAGATGCTGTGACTAAATAATTAAACTTTCGTAAAATAAAACCTATCAGAGATCATCTGGTAGGTTTTTATTTTTGGAGCAATTGAAATGTTATGTGCAATTTATAAAAGTTTACGTAAGCCAGGCTGCTACCTCTATATTTCGAAACGAGATGATTTTTCAGCTGTACCAGATATATTAATGCAGAGTTTTGGTAAACCTCAGTTTCTTATGCCTTTCAATTTGAGGGGGAGTAAACCGCTTGTTCATGCTGATAAAAACGAGGTAATGGAAAAAATTACTCAACAAGGATTTTACCTTCAAATGCCAAAACAGGATGATGGGCTATTCAATAGTTTGAGTGAGATCAAATAACCTTCTTATTTTTTCGTAAAAATCTTCAAATCTTGCTTTACCTCAATATTTTCTTCAAAAAACTCCTTTAAAATTCACCGCACTTTTAAAAGGAGAATGAAAATGAGTAGTTTCTTTGTGGCAGGTACAGATACCGACGTGGGCAAGACCACCGCCTGCCGTGCCATTATTCAGGCATTACAAGCAAAGGGCGTGCGAATTGTGGGTTATAAGCCGATTGCTTGTAGCTGTGAAGAGAGTATCTATCCTGTCGAAAATCAGTCTAATGAATCCCAAACAGATTATGATGCTGAAAATAATTCAGATGTGTTAGCTTTAATGGATGCAACGAATGAGCCGGTATCTTATCAAGAAGTAAATAGCTATACTTTTGCTCATTCCTTGCCGATGCTGACTCGAGATAAATCACGCATAAAATTAAGTAAGATTAATCAAACATTAACAACATTAGTTCAAAAATATCAATCTGTTGTCGTGGAAGGTTCATTTGGATTACTCACCCCCATGGCGGAAGGTAAGAGTTTTGCTGATTGGGTTGTTGAGCATAAAATGCCTGTTGTGTTGGTTGTTGGTATTAAAGAAGGCTGTATTAACCATGCATTGCTGACAGCTCAAGTGATTAAACAGCTTGGCGTGCCTTTATTAGGCTGGATTGCAAATCGAATTAATCCTTGTTTAGGGCATTATAAAGAGGTGGTAGATATTTTAGAGGCTCAGATTGATGCGCCATTGTTAGGGAAAATCCCTTATATCCATAAACCAGAATCCCAAGAGCTTGGACATTATTTAACGAATATTGATCGTTTGATGTATATGCAAACAGAGTTAGTTAAATAGTCACTTTAAATAAAAAGTGAAAGTGCGGTTAAAACTCATTAGATTTTAACCGCACTTTTTTATTCTTCGTTTTCAGAGAGCTCTTTTTTCAGGATATCTTCTTCCGCGAGGCTAGATAAACGAGCAATTGCATTACGGTAAGAGATTTCAAGGGTTTCTCGGCTTGTTGCAATCACACCTTGATCCACTAAGAATCCATCATTTACATCATATACCCAGCCATGCAGGGAGAGTTTTTGTCCACGTTCCCAAGCGCTTTTTACGATAGATGTGCGTCCTAGGTTATAAACTTGCTCCGCAACATTTAATTTAGTGAGCATATCTGAGCGTTTTTCTGCTGAAAGATTGCCTAATAGGTGCCCGTGTTTAAACCAAATATCACGAATATGGAGCAACCAGTTATTGATCAATCCAAGATCTTGATCTTGCATCGCTGCGTTGATACCACCACAATTGGTGTGACCACAAATGATAATATGTTCAATTTTGAGTACATCAACGGCATATTGCACAACTGAAAGACAGTTAAAATCTGTATGAATAACTTGATTGGCTACATTACGATGTACAAATAACTCACCTGGTTCAAGATTTGTTAGTTTTTCAGCTGGAACACGGCTATCAGAGCAGCCAATCCAAAGATAATGAGGGGTTTGATGATCAGCAAGTTCTTTGAAATAAGTGGAGTTTTCTTCTTTCATTCTTTGCGCCCAACTGTAATTGTTGGCAAAGAGTTGTTTAATTTTGTCCATTTTTACTTTCCTTAATATGATGTATTTGAAAGATTGATTCAAACACAATAAATGAAATAAGGGATAAATTTATCGCCTAAAATGATAACCGCACTTTAAAGAAAGTGCGGTCAATTTAAACAATATTTTTAGAAATTTGCATTTCTTGGTGCACGAGGGAATGGAATCACATCGCGAATATTTTGTACGCCGGTTACATAAACGATTAAGCGTTCAAAGCCAAGACCGAAACCTGAATGTGGTACAGTACCATATTTACGAAGATCGCGATACCACCAGTAATCTTCAGGATTTAAGCCCATTTCTTCCATACGTTTATCTAATACGTCTAAACGTTCTTCACGTTGAGAGCCACCGATGATTTCACCAATTCCTGGTGCGAGAACATCCATTGCGGCCACAGTTTTACCATCGTCATTTAAACGCATATAGAAGGCTTTGATATCTTTTGGATAGTTTTTTACAACAACAGGTGATTTGAAATATTCTTCTGCTAAGAAACGTTCATGTTCAGAAGATAAATCGATACCCCAAGAAACAGGAAATTCGAATTTCTTACCTGATTTTAATAAAACGTCGATCGCATCGGTATAGTCGATTTGAGCAAAATCAGAGTTTACAAAGTTTTCTAAACGAGTAATCACATCTTTATCTACGTGTTTTTCAAAGAATTTTAAGTCATCTTTGCGCTCAGCAAGTACGGCACGGAATACGTATTTCAGCATGTCTTCTGCTAATTTAGCATTGTCAGCAAGCGTTGCGAATGCAACTTCAGGTTCAACCATCCAGAACTCAGCAAGATGACGAGTTGTATTTGAATTTTCAGCACGGAATGTTGGACCAAAAGTATAGATTTTGCTTAATGCGCAAGCATAAGTTTCACCGTTTAATTGACCCGAAACCGTTAAAAATGATTCTTTCCCGAAGAAGTCTTGGCTGAAATCAACTTTACCATCTTCACCACGAGGAAGATTTTCTAAATCAAGGGTTGAAACACGGAACATTTCACCCGCACCTTCAGTGTCTGAAGCAGTAATTAATGGGGTAGCGACCCAATAGAAACCTTGTTCATGGAAGAAGCGATGAATAGCTTGCGCTAAGCAGTGACGAACACGCGCCACGGCACCGATAATATTGGTACGAGGACGTAAGTGAGCCACTTCACGTAAGTACTCAATTGAGTGACGTTTTGCTGCCATTGGATAAGTATCAGGATCTTCTACAAACCCTGTCACTTCTACTTTTTCAGCTTGAAGTTCAACAGCTTGACCTTCAGCAGGTGACTCAACAATGGTACCGGTTACGATAACAGAGCAACCCGTTGTTAGGCGTAATACTTCACTTTCATAATTTTCAATATCGTTATTGACGATGACTTGAATAGGATCAAAGCAAGAGCCGTCATAAACAGCGAGGAAAGAAAGACCCGCTTTAGAATCACGACGGGTACGAACCCAGCCGCGTACGGTAACTTTTTCGCCAATAGCGATTTTACCTTGTAACACATCAACAATGGATGCAACTTTAGACATATAAACCTCTGTAATTCATTATAAATTAGGCAATAAAACTGCGTTAGTTTACCTTAAATCGCAAAATTTTCCATAAAAAGTTAGTGTAAATCAGGCTTGCACAGTAAAATAATGCCTTCACTTTATTTTAGGAGAAAACTATGTGGTCTGATATTTTGACCGGCTATGGCATTTTTATTTTAGAGATTTTAACGATTTTACTTGTAATCGCCGCTATCGTAGCAATGATTATTTCGGCGAAACAACGTAATGCAACACATCATGGTGAATTAGTTGTGACAGATCTTTCTGAAGAATTTAAGGAAACAGTTAAGCATTTACGTGATTTCCAGCTTTCAGAAGAAGAACTTAAACAAGCAGAAAAAGCGGAGAAAAAAGCGAAAAAGCAAGAAGCAAAGGCGTTAAAAGCGAAATTAAAAAATGGTGAGAAAGAAACGCCTAAACCTTGTGTTTATGTGCTCGATTTTAAAGGTGATATTTCGGCATCAGAAACGACCGCACTTCGAGAGGAAATTTCGGCAATTATTAATGTGGCAAAAGCCGATGATGAAGTCTTACTACGTTTAGAAAGTCCAGGTGGTGTTGTTCATGGTTATGGTTTGGCTGCATCGCAGTTAGCTCGCTTAAAACAAAAAAGAATTAAATTAACAGTTGCAGTAGATAAGGTCGCTGCAAGTGGTGGGTATATGATGGCTTGTGTGGCAGATAAAATTGTTTCTGCGCCTTTTGCGATTATCGGTTCTATTGGTGTGGTTGCACAAATCCCTAATATTCATCGTTTATTGAAAAAGCATGATGTTGATGTTGATGTGATGACAGCAGGAGAATTTAAACGCACCGTTACAGTATTAGGTGAAAATACTGAAAAAGGAAAACAGAAATTCCAAGCCGAACTTGAAGAAACCCATCAATTATTTAAACAATTTGTGGCTCAAAATCGACCGCACTTAGATGTGGATAAAGTCGCAACAGGTGAGCATTGGTTCGGTCAGCAAGCGCTAGAGCTTCAGCTAGTCGATGAGTTAGCAACCAGTGATGATATTATTCTTGAAAAAATGAAAGATAAGTCTGTGATCTCCGTGAAATATAAAGTGAAAAAGCCACTTTTACAAAAAATAGGTAAGCAAGCTGAAGAGAGTATCGAGGGAATTATCCATCGAAATTTAACAAAAAATAGACAGAATTTTATTCAATAAGAAAAAAATTTACTTATTTGACAACTCTTTACACAACTTTACAAAAAAGTTCCATAAAAATCATTTTTTAATGTTTTTTTATTTACAAGTTAAAGAATTATGACTACCATACGCCATGAAACTTTTTATAGTTTTATTTGTAAAATTTATAAAGTTTAGTTGTGTAGGTTCTTCTTGCAAGGATTGCACCTTAACAGTAAAAAGGTAAAGAAATGAAATTATCTCGTATTTTATTATCTGCAGTAGCAGTAGCGACAGTTGCTGCTTGTGGTAACTTAAGCAAAGTTACAGAAGCTGGTACTCCAGAATATAAAGAAGTTGATGGTCAACAAGTACCACAACTCGTATGGCCTAATATTGATAAAGCTGGTTTCAACCATGATGGTAGCCAATTTGGTTCATGGCCAAACTGGGATAACGTTCGTATGATCGAACGTGGTATGAACAAAGACCAATTATATAACCTAATCGGTCGTCCACACTTCTCTGAAGGTTTATACGGTGTTCAAGAGTGGGATTATGTGTTCAACTATCGTGAAAATGGTGTTCACAAAATTTGTCAATACAAAATATTATTTGACAAAAACCACAATGCTCAAAGCTTCTTCTGGTATCCAAATGGTTGTAACGGCAACTCAGCATTTACTTTAAGTGGTGACTTCTTATTCGACTTCGATAAAGATACTTTAACTCCACGTGGTAAAGAAGTTGTTGATAATGTTGCAGCACAATTAAAAGAAACTGGCGCTAAAGAAGTTAAAGTGGCAGGTTATACTGACCGTTTAGGTTCTGATGCTTACAACTTAGATCTTTCTCAACGTCGTGCAAACCGTGTTAAAGCTCGTTTAATTCAAAATGGCGTAACATCTGAAATTACAGCTGTTGGTTACGGTAAAGTACCACAAGTTAAAGCTTGTGACGGTTACAAACACGCAAGTAAAGCTGAGAAAGACTGTTTACGTCCAAACCGTCGTGTAGAAATCACTGCTTCTGGTTCTGTATTAAAATTACAAGAAGGTGGTCAAGTTAACGGTGGAACTCAAGGTCCAGCACCTCTTTATCAAAAATAATAGATAGAGAAGATAGAAAGAGCGTAATGAAAATTACGCTCTTTTTTTATCTGATATTTAAGAAATTATTCAAGTAAAAGTTCTTCAATCAATTTAGTGGTTAAGTTGATATAACTTCCATTAAAACGATGGCTGAAATTTAGTAAATAATAGAGCTGATAAAGGTGTTTTCTTTCTTCAAAACCGTCTTTATCAAGCGGGAAAGTGCGGTCATAAATTTCATAGAATTCAGCTGAGAAAGGTTGGAATAGTTCACTGAATGCTAAATCACACTCTCTATCCCCCCAGTAGCAAGCTGGATCATAAGTAAAGGTTTGATTACCTACGATAGCCGTATTTTCAACCCATAAGTTACCATGTAACAAAGAGGGTTTCGGATTATGTTTTGCAAGCTTTTGTTTTACTTTTTCAGTTATTAAATCAAGATCGCCAAAGTCTAAACCTTTATCTTTGCAAAGTTGTAACTGCCATCCAATACGTTGTTCTGCAAAAAATTTTGCCCAACTTCCATTCCATTTATTCGGTTGATACTCAGGACCAAGCCAAGTATCAAAATCTAAACCATAGTTTTTAGTACCAGATACTTGATGAAGTTTTGCTAATTCTTCGCCAAAATGGGCTGTGGCATCAGTTTGTTGAGTAATAGGAAGTGCTTCTAACAATAAGAAACTATGATTTTGAGAACAGCCTACGCCATACACTTGTGGAAGTCTGATTGTATTGGTTTTGTCTAGTAGGTTTAATTGATCAGCCTCAGCACGAAACATTGAACGATAAGACCGTTCATTCACTTTAACAAAGACAGGTTGGATTCCATCCGTAATAAGCCAAGTTTCATTCACTTCGCCACCAGGAACTTTGTTTTTTTCTTTGATGTTATAGTAAGCACCAAATTGATCAGCTAAGACTTGAGAAATTGATTTCCACATAATACGCCTCCTAGACATGCTCGATTCCCCCTCATTCTATCCAAAATGTTAAAAATTACTGTGATATATCTCAAAAAATAGCAAAAATCTTTGTTATTTTTCATCTGAAACATCAATTCACCAATAAACGCGTGATTTTTTAATGAGTTAGTATTATCATTAAGTGTATTTTTAGTTAGAAAAGATAATCAGGGGAAACTATGCAACATCTGAAAGATCTTGTTGAGAAAGCAAAATCAGCGATTGAACAAATCGAAAATAGAAGTTTAGCCACATTAGATGAAATTCGTGTGGAATATTTTGGTAAAAAAGGGCATTTCACCCAACTTATGCAAGAATTGCGTAATGTTGCTGCAGAAGAGCGTCCCACAATGGGCGCTAAAATCAATGAAGCAAAACAAGCGGCATTAGATTTTTTAAATGCCAAAAAAGCAGAATGGGAACAAGCTGAACTCAATGCGAAATTAGAAAAAGAACGTATTGATGTGAGCCTTCCAGGTCGTAAAACAGAAACGGGTGGTTTACACCCAGTGACCATTACCATCAATCGCGTAACAAAATTCTTTTCAGAGTTAGGTTTTTCTGTGGAAACCGGTCCCGAAATTGAAAGTGATTATTACAATTTCGATGCATTAAATATCCCTAAACATCACCCTGCACGTGCTGATCATGATACTTTCTGGTTTAATCCTGAATTATTACTTCGCACACAAACCTCTGGCGTGCAAATTCGTACCATGGAAAAAATGCAGCCGCCTATTCGTATTATGGCGCCAGGTCGTGTATATCGTAACGACTACGATCAAACACACACACCAATGTTCCATCAAATTGAATTGCTTTATGTAGATAAAAAAGCAAACTTCACCGAGTTAAAAGGCTTATTACACGATTTCTTACGTGCATTTTTTGAAGAAGATTTACAAGTTCGTTTCCGTCCTTCCTATTTCCCATTTACTGAACCTTCAGCAGAAGTCGATGTAATGGGTAAAAACGGTAAATGGTTAGAAGTATTAGGTTGTGGTATGGTGCATCCTAATGTGTTACGTAACGTAGGTATTGATCCAAATGAATATTCTGGCTTTGCAGTAGGCATGGGGGTTGAGCGTTTAACCATGTTACGCTACAACGTCACAGATTTGCGTTCATTCTTTGAAAACGACTTACGTTTTTTAAAACAATTTAAGTAATTAACCGTTTGGTTAAATTGACGATAATGATTAATTTAGAACGTAACACGTTCATCAATAAAGGATACAGAGATAATGAAATTTAGCGAAAATTGGGTGAGAGAATGGGTTAATCCATCAATTTCAACAGAGCAGTTATGTGATCAAATCACGATGCTTGGTTTAGAAGTTGATGGTGTTGAAAAAGTAGCTGGCGACTTTACAGGTGTTGTTGTGGGTGAAGTTGTTGAATGTGCGCAACACCCAGATGCAGACAAATTACGTGTCACTAAAGTAAATGTTGGTGGCGAGCGCTTATTAGATATCGTTTGTGGTGCACCAAATTGCCGTCAAGGTTTAAAAGTAGCATGTGCAACTGAAGGCGCTGTATTACCTGGCGATTTTAAAATTAAGAAGACTAAATTACGTGGCCAACCTTCAGAGGGGATGCTTTGTTCATTCTCTGAATTAGGCATTGATGTAGATGCAGATGGTATTATTGAATTACCGTTAGATGCACCAGTAGGGACAAATCTACGTGAATATTTAGATTTAGATGACAAAGCCATTGAAATTAGTTTAACGCCGAACCGTGCAGATTGTTTAAGTATTGCAGGTGTTGCACGTGAACTTGGCGTGGTTAATAAACAAGTTGTTAATCAACCGCACTTTGATGCCGTACCTGCAACGATTTCAGATAAAGTTCAAATTGAATTAAATGCGCCAGAAGCATGCCCACGTTATTTATTGCGCGTGGTGAAAAATGTGAATGTTAAAGCCCAATCACCAATTTGGTTACAAGAAAAATTACGTCGTTGTGGTATTCGTTCTATCGACCCGATTGTGGATATTACCAACTATGTTTTACTTGAATTAGGTCAACCAATGCATGCTTTTGATGCATCAAAAGTGGCTCAACCTGTTCAAGTGCGTTTAGCCAATAACGGCGAAGAACTTGTTTTATTAGATGGTACAACCGCAAAATTACAACCGAATACTTTAGTGATTGCAGATCAAACTGGTCCATTAGCAATGGCAGGTATCTTTGGTGGTCAAGCTAGTGGTGTTGACGCTGAAACAACAAAAGATGTGATTTTAGAAGCCGCATTCTTTGCACCATTAGCGATTGCGGGACGTGCAAGACAATATGGTTTACACACCGATTCTTCACATCGTTTTGAACGTGGTGTTGATTTTACGCTACAACGTCACGCAATGGAACGTGCAACAGCATTGTTACTTGAAATTTGTGGTGGTGAAGCGGGCGAAATTTGTGAAGTTGTGAGCGAGCAATATTTACCAAAAGTCAATGAAGTCACTTTACGTCGTGAAAAATTAGATAGCTTATTAGGTCATCATATCGAAACTGAAACCGTGACCGAGATTCTTGAACGTTTAGGTTTTGCCGTGAAATATGCTAATGATGTTTGGACTGTTACTTCTGCAAGCTGGCGTTTTGATATTGAAATCGAAGAAGATTTAATTGAAGAAGTAGCCCGTATTTATGGTTATAACAGCATTCCAAATAATGCACCATTAGCACATCTTCGTATGCGTGAGCATAAAGAAGCTGATTTAGAATTAAGCCGAATTAAGACCGCACTTGTGGATGCAGATTATCAAGAAGCGATTACTTATAGCTTCGTTGATCCAAAAGTACAGACTTTACTTCATCCAGAAATTGAAGTGCTTGTATTGCCAAACCCAATTTCAGTTGAAATGTCAGCAATGCGCGTTTCATTGTTAAGTGGATTACTTGGTGCGGTGTTATACAACCAAAATCGCCAGCAAAATCGCGTACGTTTATTTGAAACGGGATTACGTTTCATTCCTGATGCCAATGCAGAATTTGGTGTGCGCCAAGAATTTGTTCTTGCTGGTGTGATTACCGGTACAGCAAAATCAGAATGCTGGACAGGTAAAGCCGAAATGGTTGATTTCTTTGACCTTAAAGGTGATTTAGAAAGCATTCTTTCTCTCACCGAAGTGGGTAATAGAGTTAAATTTGTGGCAAAAGCATACAGTGCATTACACCCAGGTCAATCTGCTGCAATTGAATTAGATGGAAAAGAAATTGGTTTTATTGGAACTATTCATCCACTTATCGCTCAAAAACTAGGATTAAATGGCAAAGCGGTTGTTTTTGAAATTTTATGGGATGCCATTGCAAATCGTCGTGTGGTTCAAGCCAAAGAGATTTCAAAATTCCCAGCAAACCGTCGTGACTTAGCTTTAGTCGTTGCCGATAATGTGCCAGCGGGCGATATTATCGAAGCATGTAAGCAAGCTGGCGGAGAAAAATTAACACAAGTCAATTTATTCGACGTATATCAAGGCATTGGCGTTGCTAGCGGACATAAGAGCTTAGCAATCAGTTTAACCATTCAAGATAATGAAAAAACGCTTGAAGATGATGAGATTAATGCGGTAATCTCTGCTGTATTAAACGAAGTTAAACAACGCTTTAATGCGGAGCTTAGAGACTAAACAGGAGACTAACATGGCAACGATTACAAAAATTGATATTACTGAATACTTATTAGATAAGTATCAATTACAAAAAGCTGAAGCTAAAGCATTAGTGGAAGACTTTTTTGAGGAAATTCGTTTATCGTTAGAATCTGGTGGTGAAGTGAAATTATCAGGTTTTGGTAATTTTGAACTTCGTAATAAAGCTTCCCGTCCAGGGCGTAATCCAAAAACAGGTGAAAGCATTCCTGTTTCTGCTCGCCGTGTAGTGGCATTCAAGCCAGGGCAAAAATTACGTGCTCGCGTGGAAAATACTAAGCCAAAACAATAGTAAGAAAAGTGCGGTCGTTTTTGACCGCACTTTTGTCAGGATTGAACATGAATAAGATTAAATGTGCTTTTTTAGTCGCAGGAAGTTTTTTGCTTTTTGCTTGTTCAAGTGGTGTTCGTGAAGAGTATGCGATGAACTATAAAGGTCAGATTGGTGATCCGATTATAGCCATTGCCATGTTAAGTGAACAACAATATGAATGGGCGGGTACACCTTATGTTTTAGGTGGACAGTCTCGTGGCGGTATTGATTGTTCTGGTTTTGTGCAAAAGACCTTTATTGATCGTTTTAATATCAATCTTCCTCGAACGACGAAAGATCAAGCTGGTTACGGAAAACTTGTTCGTAAAGAAGATATCCAAACTGGCGATTTAATTTTCTTTAAAACGGGACGAGGACCAAATGGCTATCATGTTGGGATTTATGTAAAAGAAGATAAATTTTTACATGCTTCAACCAAAGGTGGCGTGATTTACTCTTCGATGAACAGCCCTTATTGGAAAAAAGCTTTTTGGCAAGTTAGACGAGTATAGTGAAAAGAAAAAAAGTGCGGTTAGTTTTAACCGCACTTTTCTTTTATGGATTTGCTGCAGGGCGAATACCTAATGTATGACAAATCGCATACGTGAGTTCGCTACGATTTAACGTGTAGAAGTGGAAGTCATTCACACCTTCACGAGAAAGGATTTTTACCATATCCATTGCCACACTCGCCGCGACGAGATTGCGAGTAGTAGGATCATCATCTAATCCTTCATACGCTTTAGCCAACCATGCCGGAATTTTTACATTCGTAAATGATGCCATTTTTTGCAGTTGTTTGAAATTAGTAACAGGTAGAATACCTGGAACAATTTCAGCCTCAATACCAATGGATGCACAGCGATCACGGAAGCGAAGATAACTGTCAATATCAAAGAAGAATTGAGTAATGACATGATTAGCACCTGCGTCAATTTTACGTTTCAAATTGATTAAATCTGCTTGTGCTGATTTTGCTTCCGGATGAACCTCTGGGTATGCTGCAACTGAGATATCAAAATCAGCTACGGAGCGAAGTAGTTCAACTAAATCAGCCGCATAGAAAGGTTTTTTCGCATAGCCTTTTGGCTCATCACCGCGTAATGCCACAATACGACGAATACCACTATCCCAGTAATCTTTTGCAATTTCTTTTAATTCTTCAGGTGTTGCATCAATACCTGTTAAATGTGGTGCGGCTTCTATACCTGTTTCTGCTTTAATGGCTTTCACGATGCTATGTGTACGATCACGTTCGCCAGAGTTTGCGCCATAAGTGACGGAAACAAATTTAGGATTTAATACTTTTAAGCGAT
>NZ_CALJRX010000250.1 GCF_937976265.1 uncultured Haemophilus sp. | reverse complement strand
GCAAAGGATTATTGGTTTTATTAGGCGTAGAAAAAGAAGATGACCAAGCCAAAGCGGATAAACTCGCTGAGAAAGTCTTAAATTACCGTATTTTCAGCGATGAAAATGACAAAATGAATTTAAACGTGCAGCAAATCGGTGGTGAAGTGCTTGTGGTATCCCAATTTACTTTAGCCGCTGACACGCAAAAAGGCTTACGACCAAGTTTCTCAAAAGGGGCCGCACCAGCATTGGCTAACGAATTGTATGGCTATTTTTCGCAAAAATGTGCAGAAAAAGTCACTGTTGCCAACGGACAATTTGCGGCTGACATGCAAGTGAGCCTCACCAATGATGGCCCAGTTACATTTTGGTTAAACGTCTGAATAAAGAGAAAAATCGCTATTTTTTCAAAGCAAAGGAAACTCTTTCTTTGATCACATTGTCGTATTAACGCTCAAATGTATATAACAATTTCAAATCCCATCCATAATTGCATTGGTAATCCCCTTATTTTATGGGTAAACTAAGGCAGTTTGATGGGGATCTTCTTAGAGTTTAGCTTGTAATAAAATGAAAAAAATTTCGTTAAAAATAACCGCACTTTTGCTTGGATGGATGAGTTTTTCAGCCCTAGCAGAACAAACCGTAGATATTGAGATCCGCGGTATCAAGGGTGAACGTGCCATTCGCAATACAGACATGAATGTCAATCTCATTGATAAAGGCGAGATGGATGGCTCAGATCGTTATAAACAATTAGTTTCAGATGCTGTCGATAGAGGTCTTCGAGTCTTTGGTTATTATGGTTCTTCCGTGACCTTTGAATTGAAAAAACGCAAAGGTCAGCGAGATTTGCTCATTGCCAATGTCACTCCAGGTGAGCCAAGCAAAATTGCCGGAACAGAAGTTGAAATTACAGGCGAAGCCGCAGAAGACGAAAACTTCACAGCACTCCGTAAAAACTTACCCCAAAAAGGCGAATTAGTTGAGCATCAAAAATACGACGCTTATAGAAACAGTATTTCAAATCTTGCCCTTGCTCGCGGTTATCTTGACGGAAAATTCCAAATTTCTCGCTTAGAAATCAGCCCTGAAACTCATGAAGCATGGTGGCGTATGCTATTTGATAGTGGCGTGCGTTATCATTACGGCAACATCACCTTCAACCATTCCCAAATTCGCGAAGACTATTTGCAAAATATGCTCAACATTAAATCGGGCGATCCTTATTTAGTCAGCGATTTATCTGAATTAACTAACGATTTTTCTTCTACCAACTGGTTTAGCTCCGTGCTTTTACAACCACATGTCCGCGAAGAAGAAAAATTAGTGGATATCGAACTGTTACTTTATCCACGCAAGAAAAACTCAATGGAGCTTGGGGTCGGTTTTGCAACCGATACGGGCCCTCATGTCCAAATTGGTTGGACAAAACCTTGGATTAATAGTCGAGGTCATAGTTTCCGTACAAATCTTTACGTCTCTGCGCCAAAACAAAACTTTGAAGCCACCTATAAAATGCCATTGTTGAAAAATCCATTAAATTATTATTATGAATTTTCAACCGGTTATGAAAAAGAAAATAAAAATGATACGGATACCAGAGCACTCACGTTTGCTGCATTACGTTATTGGAATAATAAAGAGGGTTGGCAATATTTTGCGGGTCTTCGTGTCCGTTACGACAGCTTCACGCAAGCTGATTTCACCAATAAAACACTCCTTGTTTATCCAACCGGAGGCTTTAGTCGGACTCGTTTAAGAGGCGGTCAATTCCCAACATGGGGAGATACCCAAAAAATCACGGTCGATTTAGGGAATAAGCTTTGGATGTCAGAAGCCAATTTCTTTAAAGTTCAAGCTTCCACCGCATGGATTCGTACTTATGCAGAAAATCACCGTTTTATTACCCGTGCAGAAATTGGTTATTTAAATACCGCGGATATTCGTAAAATTCCACCAGCATTACGTTTCTTCGCTGGGGGCGATCGCAGCGTGCGAGGTTATGGCTATAAGAAAATTTCGCCGAAAAATAAAGAGGGGAAATTAGTCGGCGGCTCTCGCTTATTAGCAGGTAGCCTTGAATATCAATATCAAGTTTACCCCAATTGGTGGGGAGCGGTATTTGCGGATACTGGCTTAGCCGCTGATGCTTACAAAGCAAATGAGTTACGCTATGGCGCAGGTTTCGGTGTACGTTGGGCATCGCCAGTTGGTGCGATTAAATTTGATATTGCAACGCCAATTCGAGATAAAGATAACAGCAAAAACATTCAATTTTACATTGGCTTAGGGGCTGAAATTTAGGGTATAACTATGTCTGAACAAGAAAAACAACCAGATAACCAAACGACACAACCCGTTAAAAAGAAAAAGACCTGCCGTAAAATTTTATGTGCCGGAAGTGCGGTTATTTTTGTCCCTGTTTTAGGCTTGGTCACAGCACTTTCTTTTGATAGTGGACAACGTGCACTTATTCAACTCGCCGATAAAATGCTCGATAGCTTATCTATTGAGCAAGTCAGCGGTGGCTTACAAGATGGTTTAGTCTTAGAAAATTTACGTTTTCAAACAACCGGCGTAGATGTGGCTCTTCCTAAAACGCGCTTACAACTGAATTTAGCGCGTTTACTGTCAGGCGATATTATTGTTGATGACCTCAGCTTAACGCAGCCTAAAATCGCCATTGATACCAGTGTTATGCCGCCTTCTGAAGAGAAACAAACAGAAAGTGGTCCAATGGGAAAAATCCATTTACCGGTTTCTGTACAAGTGAAAAATGTGGCGATTACTGACTTTGATATGAAACTCGATCAAAGCAATATTACCTTTTCGTCATTTCAAAGTGCGGTCAGTTTAAACAATGAATCAGGCCTTACTCTTGAGCCTACCACGCTTTCAGATGTGCTTTTCTCAACGGTCTCCCAAACTCAACCGAATCCTCCTCAGCCCGAGAAAAAAGAACCTGCTAAACCCGTTGATTGGGCGCAAATTGAGCAAACACTCACACCCGCTTTTTTAGGTAATTTAAATACGGTGAACTTGCCTTTTGATATGCACATTCCAAGTGTTTTGGGGACAAACTGGCAATATCAATCGCTCAATGAAAAAGGCGAAGAAACCCAAAAAATCACTGTGCCTAAAGTAGAATTGCAAGCGGATGCCACCGATCATTTAGTGAAATTACAAAAACTCGACATTGACAGCTCTCTTGGTACACTTTCTAGCCAAGGACAACTCCAGCTCAATGAAGATTTTCCGGTTGATCTCTCATTAAAATCTGATCTCCAAGCCTTTAAATCAAAAGACAAAACCATTTTGCCTGCGAGCAAGGTTGATCTCAATTTATCGGGTTCCTTGAAAAAAACGACCGCACTTTCGTTAACCACACAAGGCGTACTTGATGCGACCTTAACCGGTGACGTGAAACTGGCTGAAGATAAAATGCCATTAAATCTGCAGTTAAAAGCGAAAAAAGGTCAATTCGCTTTTGTAGATAACCTTACACCACTCAAAATTAACGATGTGGATATCAAACTCACGGGCGATTTATTGAATTATCACGCAGAGGTTGTCGGTGGCGTGGACGGTATGGATCATATCCCTCACACCCATATTGATTTGAATGCAGACGGTAAACTCTATGAAGTCACCCTCAACGAATTAAAACTTGCTGCCCTAGATGGTACGGCACGTTTAACGGGTTCATCAAACTGGAAAAATGGCGCGCAATGGGATGTGACGGCTGATTTAAACAAAATGAACATTCGCCCTTATGTGCCAGCCATGCCAGCCGTATTATCGGGCAAAGTGAGCTCAAAAGGTTCCGCTGATTCCAATCATTGGAAAGTGGATGTGCCAGTCGTGGATTTAACCGGTAACCTATCCTCTCGTCCATTAAGCTTGAAAGGTAGCGTCTTTTTAAGTAATGAAACCTTATTAAACATTCCTGATTTATTACTGAACTATGGCGATAACCGCATTGCGGCAAAAGGGATATTAGGTGATAAATCAAACCTAGATTTAGATATCAACGCACCAAGCTTGCGTGGTCTATGGCAAGATTTAGCGGGCTCCGTGGTCGGCAAAGCACAAATCTTAGGCAAACTTACTGCGCCAACCATTAATACTGATTTAACCGCACAGGGCTTGCACTTCCAAGGGTTAGACTTATCCAAAGCCTTAATTAAAGGTAATGTTGTGAGTGAACCGCAAGTGAAAGGTGAACTTAACGTTAAAGCAGAAAACTTCCGCTATGGTGACAGCATCAAATTACATAATATTGATTTGAATGCATCCGGTGATGAAAAACATCATACGCTCACCTTAAAATCAAAAGGTGAACCTGTTGCAGCTGATTTACAAATCGCGGGGAATTTTGACCGCACTTCTCAGCAGTGGAAAGGCAATTTAAGCCAAGTGAGTCTAAACTCACCTATCGGCGATTTTAAAGTGAATCAAACCATTCCGGTGACTTATGACAATAAAAAAATCCAAGCCACCATCGGGGCACACTGTTGGGTTAACCAAGATTTAGATTTGTGTTTTCCACAACAATTTACGGCAGGGAAAAACGGTGAAGTCCCTTTTGAGCTTAAACGCATTAATTTAGATTTAGTGAATAGATTGATGGGACAAAACACGCTCAAAGGTCAATTACAAAGCCGAGGTAAAGTGGCATGGTTCAGCGATAAACCGTTACAACTAAATGTGGCCGTGGAAGGCAATAACATTGGTGTGGCACAAAAATTAGACTACCGCACCTTTAAGTTGGATATTCCTAAATTAAGCGTGAATGCCGATATTCAAAATAACAATTTAACCCTGAAATCAGACATTAACGTTCAGAATCAAGGCCGAATTGGCACGGACTTAAAAATTAATGATTTAAGTAAAGGCCGACAACTAGGCGGCACCTTCACCATTGAAGGTTTACGCTTATCCTTAGCGAATCAACTTTTCTCTAGCGGTGAAAGCATGGATGGTGAAGTGGTTTCTCGCTTAAATTTTGGTGGCAATTTAGAAAAACCATTGCTAAACGGTAATTTTGATATCCGCAATGTAAAAACAAAACTGAAAAGCCTGCCTTTTGATGTCACTGATGGTCAAGTAGCAATCCGCTTTAATGGCACCTCTTCAACCTTAAATGGTCATGTTCAAACACCAGATAGTAAGTTGAATATTAACGGACAGGCTAACTGGGCTAACATGGATAACTGGACGGCAGAAGTCAGAGCGCAAGCGGATAATTTCAAAGTCGATATTCCGTCTATGGCGAAATTAAAAGTCAGCCCGAATGTGGTTGTCAAAGCCTCACCAAAACTCTTAGACTTGAGCGGAAACGTGGATATTCCATGGGCAAGAATTGCTATTGAAAGCTTACCGGACAATGCTGTGCCTGTTAGTGAAGATGAAGTCATTTTAAATGGCCCTAGAAAAAGTAAAGAAGAACTCATCAATCGCCAATTTGCTTCAGAAACCAAATCGGGTATGCAAATTCAATCTGATTTAAAAATTAAAATCGGTGACGATGTGCATTTAGATGCCTATGGTTTAAAAACCAATTTGAACGGCTTACTTTCTGTGAAACAGGATAAAGGCGAACTAGGTTTATTTGGTGAAATTAACCTGAAAAATGGTCGTTATGCTTCTTTTGGACAGGATTTATTAATTCGTAAAGGGCAAATCAGCTTCGCCGGTTTACCTTCACAACCAATGTTAAATATTGAGGCGATTCGTAACCCTGAAGCCATGGAAGACAATAATGTCACAGCAGGGGTAAAAGTGATTGGTATGGCATCTAGCCCACAAGTCACTATTTTCTCTGAACCATCCAAATCTCAAGACCAGGCACTTTCTTATTTATTAACCGGTCGCTCATTAGAAAACAGCGGTGAAGCAGGCTCTAGTGGTTCTGTGGGTGCGGCATTACTTGGCTTAGGTTTAGCGAAAAGTGGTAAAGTCGTCGGCGGTATTGGCGAAGCCTTTGGGATTCAAGACTTAAACTTAGGCACCGCCGGTGTTGGGGATAGCTCCAAAGTACAAGTTAGTGGTAATATTGGTAAACGCTTACAAGTGAAATACGGTGTAGGATTGTTTGATGGCTTAGCCGAAGTGACCTTGCGTTACCGCTTAATGCCACAACTTTATTTCCAATCGGTTTCCAGTACAAACCAAGTTTTTGATTTATTGTATCACTTTGAATTTTAGGAAAGGACATGCATAACGACAAGCAACTGGCTCAACTCGCAGAACCTCATCACCGAGGTGAGGCCCGGGAGATTGCCGCCATTGATTTAGGCTCAAACAGCTTCCACATGATTGTGGCGCGCATTATCAATGGCTCGATTCAGGTGCTTTCTCGTTTAAAACAAAAAGTGAGGCTCGCCGATGGCTTAGACGAGCACAATGTATTAAGCCAAGAAGCCATTGAGCGCGGTGTAAATTGCCTTGCGCTTTTTGCTGAACGCCTACAAGGCTTTGCACCAGAAGATGTGAATGTCGTCGGCACCTATACCTTACGAAGAGCGGTCAATAATGATGAATTTTTACGTCAGGCTGCCACGGTCTTTCCTTATCCCATTAATATCATCAGCGGTCAAACGGAAGCCAAAACCATTTATGCGGGTGTTTGCCACACTCAACCCGAAAGCGGACGTAAACTGGTCATCGATATTGGTGGTGGCTCGACAGAAATGATCATCGGTGATGATTTCACCCCCTTAGTGGCGGAAAGTCGTCACATGGGCTGTGTGAGCTTTGCCAAAAAATTCTTCCCGAATGGAGAAATTTCAAAAGAAAACTTCGAGCAAGCTCGCCAAAGTGCGGTCAATAAAATTGAAGATTTAAGCTGGGAATATCGCAAGCTCGGTTGGCAATCAGTGTTAGGTTCATCAGGCACCATCAAAACCGTCTATCAAGTGATTACTGCAACTCTTGATCCGAACGGCATCATCACGGCTGAACGCTTACAAAATTTAATTGAACGAACTTTACAAGCTTCCCATTTTGAAGAGCTTAATATTGCGGGATTAAATCCTGATCGCGTGGATGTCTTTGTGCCAGGTTTAGCCATTTTAAGTGCCGTTTTTGACGTCTTTGGTTTAGAAAATATGCGCTACTCTGACGGCGCTTTGCGTGAAGGGGTGATTTACAGCTTAGAAAAAAACTTCCAAGTTTCAGACATCCGTACACGTACCGCATTAGGACTTGCCGAACAATTTAACTTAGATTTAGCGCAAGCCGATCGCGTGGCAAATAGTGCGAAAACCTTAATTGACCAATACACCCATTGGCAAAAACCGCATCTCGCTGATGAAATGAAAAATCTGTTGATTTGGGCGGCACGCTTATTGGAAGTGGGTATTGTCATTAATCATCGCAATGTACAAAAACATTCGGCTTATATTCTGCAAAATATGGAATTACCGGGTTTTGATCGCGAGCAGCAACGCTTATTGGTGAATTTAGTTCGTTATCATACGGGTGCATTTAAAAAGAATGATTTACCGATTTTTGCTCGTTATGCGGATGAAGATGTCCTTGTTTTACTGCTTCTTTTACGCATTTCGGTGATTTTAAATAAATCTCGCCAAGCAACAGATAGCACAGATAAAATTAATCTCAGAATTGACCGCGCTTTACAGACTTGGGAACTCACTTTTGAGAAACATTATTTGGATAACAATCCGTTAGTGTGGAATGAATTGCGCTTAGAAAGCAATTTACTCAAAGATTTAGAACTCAGTTTGATTTTTAACTGATAGAATAAGGGCTTTCGTGCCCTTATTTTTTATCTTGCTCCAACAGTAAGCTATAAATATTGGCGAGATAATAGCTCTGCTCAGCTTCAGGAATGTCTTGCGGAATAAAAGAAAGCAAATCGTGGTGAATTTCCAAAACATCAGGGAAAATGACCGCACTTTGCATTTCATCATAAAAGGATTGATGAAGCGGAGAAACGCAACCGCCTCGTTTTAAGCGGGCAAGGCTGTTGGCAATATGCAATAAGAGTGTGATGACGGTCGGAATAGACACATCAATGCGCCAATGGTGCTCTAGGCGACTTTGCAAAGTCAGAATAATATCAATAACGTCCTGATCAATCTGACCGCGAATTTTCCAACGGGTTAATTGTTTGAGTAACGACATAACATTCCTTTTTGAGATAGGATAACTTTACCGCTATTTCATAAAATTACCAGTGCACAGATCACAAAATTGAAACAAAGTGAAAAAATTTACTAACTAGGAAAGCAATAAATGATAGATAACAGACTTTTTGAAAAATATGATGGCCTGATTTTTGATATGGATGGCACCTTAATCGACACCATGCCGGTACACGCCCGCGCGTGGAGCATGGTAGGGGAACAATTTGGTTATCGTTTTAACAGCCAAATTATGTATGATTTAGGTGGCGCAACCGTGAGCACTATCGCCTCTGCCATTATGCAAGATGCCGGTATGCCACAAGAACGTTTAAATGAAGTCATACAAGCGAAACGCAAACTTTCCTATGAATTGATTCCAACAGAATCAAAATTGCTCCCAACCTTTGACGTGGTGCGTCATTACTATCAGCAAAAGCCGATTGCGCTTGGCTCAGGTTCAAATCGCCAAATCATTGATATGTTGATGCAAAAATTAGACATCAAACATTACTTTAATGCCATTGTGAGTGCTGATGATGTGAAAGAACATAAACCACACCCTGAAACCTTTTTACGCTGTGCAGAACTGGCAAAAGCCGAACCATCGCGTTGTATCGTCTTTGAAGATGCCGATCTCGGCGTAAAAGCAGGATTAAATGCGGGGATGGATGTGTTTGATGTCAGAACGCGCGAGATTATTAGAGCCTAATGTGGGACATTTTCTCTTTCAGCTTTTGGGCTGATTTTTGGCAAACCCATGGCTTATGGCTGATGTTTTTCAGCGCTTTCTTAAGTGCCACCATTTTGCCGGGTAATTCAGAAATTGTGTTTGTTTCCCTGGCTGCGCCAAAAGTATTGGTCGGATCATTATTAAGTGCGGATATTTTTTGGCTTGTTTTTCTGGCAACCGCAGGCAATACACTTGGCAGCCTCACCACTTACTGGATTGGTCGATGGTTTCCGAAAATTGACAGCAAAAATGACCGCACTTTATGGGCGATAAACAAAATACAACGCTATGGTGCCATCACTTTATTATTGAGTTGGTTGCCTATTATCGGGGATGTGTTTTGTGCGGTAGCCGGTTGGCTTCGATTGAATTGGCTAAGTTGTTTGATTTTTATGACGATTGGAAAAGGACTGCGTTATATTGCCTTGCTCTTTTTCAGTTTACCTTTCGTGTCATAGCCGAGAATAGCCTTTGTGCATAACGTAGTTGTGGGCTAGAATAAAGACAAATTAATATTCAACAGATAAAAAAACGCCCCTTATCAAGTAAGGGGCAAATAACCTAAGGAACCAATTTTATTAAAACAACTGCAAGTTGCTTGTTCTATAAGACCGACGCTAAAAAGAAAAGTTCAAAGAAATTGTAAAAAAATGTAAAAAAATTTACAAAAACTTGCAATTAATTTACAAATCACTGATTTTCAAGGAAATAAATATGCCATTACTCGACAGTTTTAAAGTGGATCACACCCGTATGAACGCACCTGCCGTGCGCGTTGCCAAAACGATGCGTACCCCAAAGGGCGATGACATCACTGTTTTTGATCTTCGTTTTTGCATTCCAAACAAAGAAATTCTCCCACCAAAAGGGATTCACACCCTTGAGCATTTATTTGCGGGCTTTATGCGTGACCATTTAAACAATGACAATGTAGAAATCATCGATATTTCCCCAATGGGCTGTCGTACAGGTTTTTACATGTCATTAATCGGCACACCAAACGAGCAACAAGTGGCTGATGCATGGTTAGCGTCCATGAAAGATATTTTAACCGTGCAAGATCAAAACCAAATTCCTGAATTGAACGAATACCAATGTGGAACTTACACCGAACATTCTTTAGAAGAAGCACATGATATTGCTAAAAATGTGATTGCTCGCGGTGTGGGGATTAATAAAAATGACGATTTAGCACTTGATGAATCTTTCTTAAAATAAGGACACAACATGACAACCCTAGGTACAGCATTAACCCCGAATGCTATCAAAGTGATGATGCTTGGCTCTGGTGAATTGGGCAAAGAGGTGGTGATTGAATTACAACGTTTAGGCGTGGAAGTGATTGCCGTCGATCGTTATGAAAACGCCCCAGCACAACAAGTGGCACATCGTGCTTATACGATTTCCATGCTAGATGGTGCAGCACTCAAAGCCTTAGTGGAAAAAGAGCGCCCAGATTACATCGTGCCGGAAGTGGAAGCCATCGCGACTGATACGCTGATTGAATTAGAACAAGCGGGTTTTAATGTTGTGCCTACCGCCAAAGCCACCAAGCTTACAATGAATCGCGAAGGTATTCGCCGTTTAGCGGCTGAAGAGCTTAAATTGCCAACCTCACCTTATCAATTTGTCGATAACTTTGCTGACTTCCAAAGTGCGGTTGAAAAAATCGGTATTCCTTGCGTGGTGAAACCAATTATGTCTTCTTCTGGCCACGGTCAAAGTATTTTGAAATCCAAAGACGACTTACAAAAAGCCTGGGATTACGCGCAACAAGGTGGCCGCGCAGGCGCAGGACGCGTGATTGTAGAAGGGTTTGTTAAATTCGATTATGAAATCACTTTACTCACCGTTCGCCACATTAATGGCACCAGTTTCTTAGCGCCAATTGGTCATCGTCAAGAAGATGGCGACTATCGCGAATCTTGGCAACCACAAGCCATGTCTGATGCAGCGTTGAAAAAAGCCCAAGATGTTGCTGAGAAAATTACCACTGCATTAGGTGGTCGAGGCATTTTCGGCGTGGAAATGTTTGTATGTGGTGATGAGGTTATCTTCAATGAAGTCTCTCCTCGCCCACACGATACCGGCATGGTCACGCTGATTTCTCAAGAATTATCTGAGTTCGCCTTACACGCCCGTGCGATTTTAGGCTTACCGATTCCAGAAATCACTCTCATTAGCCCATCAGCCTCAAAAGCCATTGTGGTGGAAGGCCAATCGAAAAACGTACAATTTGGCAATATCGCCGAAGTATTGGCTGAACCGAACACCAATATTCGTATTTTCGGCAAAGGCGAAGTCAATGGTCATCGCCGTTTAGGTGTATTACTTGCCCGTGATATTTCCGTAGAAAAAGCATTGGAAAAAGTAGAACGAGCTTACGCGAAGTTGGATGTGAAATTATAAGGTTTGCTTACCATAAGTATCGTTGAAAATACAAAGTGCGGTCAATATTCAAGAGATTTTAGAATTCACTGAATATTGACCGCACTTTTAAGCACCTTTGTTAATTACTGCCAAGGCTTAGCATCAAGTTTGCTGTGTTTTTTTCGCCATTGAATACATTCAGGTCTATCCCACATTAGTGTATTTTCACAAACAGGTCCGCCTTTTAAATACCAGCCTTTTTTCTCTAAACAAAGATTCACCTCCGGATCATCGCTTTCACCGGTAACAAAATCCATACCGCAATCCTTCATATCTTTTTTTCTTCTAGCAAGATATTTAGTTAAAACATCAGGATCTGAGTTCGGAAATAATGCTTTCTCATTATGTAGCTGCCAATGATCATGTGGTGGAAGTGGTTGAAACCATCCACTACAGCTTGTAAGCAATAAGATTGAGGGTATTAAGAATAAAAATCTTATTTTCATTTTATTTCTCCCGTTGGTGTATTTTTGATTGTTAGCATTCGAGTAAGTTTTCCATCAACTGAATAAGATACAAACCCCAACATCAAAGAATACCACATAAGTATTGTCTAACCACTCCCACTAAGCATTATAAGATTCACTTAAAGTAAAACACCACAGATAACCTGCCGTTTTTTACAATATATTTGCTATAAAAAATAAGCGGTTATAGAATACCTATAGCAAGCTGAAATTAATGAGATGAACTTGGTATGAATAACGTACAAAAGAAATATTTTATTGGCCTAACCCATTTTTTAGGAAATGTTCTCGGCCCTAAATACGAAGTCGTATTTCATTCTTTTGATAAGAATAAGGCTCATATGGAAGCCATTGCGAATAGCCACGTCAGTGGGAGAACGCTTTCCTCGCCACTTAGTTCTTTTGGTTCTAGTTTGTTGCAAGATAAAGTGTATTTAGATAAAGATTTTGTCTTTAACTACAAAGCGGTGGCTGATTCCGAAAAGGTCATTCGAGGTGCAACTTATTTCATTAAAAATGGAGATAAATTAGAAGGCATTCTTTGTATTAATCATGATACCTCCGAGTTGGTTGATGTGATGACCAAATTAATTTCACTGGAAAACCTTGGAAACTTCGTCAATATTTTAGGTATTGATGCAGCCTTTGCCGAAGTGGAAGAGGCTGAGATTATTAATAAAGAAAAACTCGAAAACTCTATCGAAGATATCCTTTGTGAATACCTTGATTTCACCCTATTACATTCCGATAAACCACTCAGTTTAAGACAGCGGGAAAACGCTGTTCAAGTCTTATTTGATAAAGGCATTTTTAATATCAAAGGCGCTATTCCGATGGTCGCGAAATATTTGAAAATCTCAGAACCTAGCGTATATCGCTATCTCAAAGCAATCAAAGAGAAAGCATAAAAAAGTGCGGTTAAATTATGATCTGCACCCCAAAAGTTGGACTAAACTTCCAACTGATTAAGGTGCAGATTTTTTATGACTAAATACAATCAACTTTTCAAACAAC
>NZ_CALJRX010000249.1 GCF_937976265.1 uncultured Haemophilus sp. | reverse complement strand
ATGGACGCCCCTTCATGAGCATATCGTAAGACCATAATGGATGAGTGAAACCTTGTAATGTTCGACGAAGCCATTTATATTCGCCACTCATGCCTGAATGCATATCACGATAACGTGCACCAGGGGTTGGCATATCTACAGTAAAGACTAATGTTTTACAACCAGCTGCTTTTGCTCGTTCTAAAGCATTTTTCATAAAGCCTCTGTCTTTTAGAACATAAAGTTGGAACCACATGGAACGTTTGAGTGTGGGAGCTACTTCTTCAATTGGACAAATTGATACAGTTGAAAGCGTAAATGGAATACCTTTGTTATCGGCAGCTTTTGCAGCTTGAACTTCACCACGACTTGCGTACATGCCACATGCACCTACAGGAGCCAATACTAACGGCATAGAAAGCTTTTCACCGAATAATTCAATTTCAGTATTTAATTGAGACATATCATTGAGCACACGTTGCCGTAATGCTATGTTAGATAGATCGCTTACATTACGTGTAAGTGTATGTTCGGAATAAGAGCCACCATCAGCATAATGAAACATAAATGGAGGAACCTTACGTTTAGCAACTTGACGATAATCGTTTGCGGATGAAATAATCATATTTACCTCATTATTAATGATAATCATTATCCTCTATTTTAATTTAAATTTGTTAATAAAGGTATTAGTTTTTGAAGATTTGTAATTAGGCAATAAAAAAATGCACGATCTTCCATCTGAATCGTGCATTTAATTGATTTTGATCGTGAAGAGTAAAATTACTAAAGAAGAAGAGTAGAGCCCCATTTAATAATATCAAAGAAGAATTTGTTCTGATTGGTGGCAATGCCATCACCCGTTTTCTTCAATGTGCCGTCGTCATTCTTTGTTTCATCCACCATACCATTTACATATTGACCTTTCACGACATCCAAATCTTCTTTTGCTTGAGTACGCAAAATTTGACAAGCTTTAGGTTCTAATGGCTCGACATTACCGACTTCTGTACGGAATTTCTTAAATTGATAAGTCGCATAATTCATCGATTTTTCATCTTTTTGAATCATTTTCACATAGTCTTCCCCGATGATTTTTTCTAACGGATAGAAAAAGACATATTGAGAATGAATGTAGCTATCTTCTTTTGCAAAATGTTGTTGCTGAATACGGGTTAAATTCGGGTAGATACATTGTTCAGCTTGTTTACTTGCCGTAGCCCATGTTTTCGCATTCACATCTGAAAGGAGGTAATCCGCTTGTGCAAATTCTGCAGGGATCGGCGATTGTGATGGGCTAAATAAACCACAAGCACTCAAGAGTACAGTGGCGCCGAAAAGAATAAATTTTCTCACTTAAATTTCCTTATAACATCTAGAATGGCAAAATTTTAGCAACAACAATCTGATTGTAAAGTGATTCTCTAATTGAGAAGTGATTTTCTTTCCCGAACTAAAAAACTTCCGCTATAATGACCGCACTTTTTACACTTATAAAGGAAAGAACAATGCAAAATCCAAAA
>NZ_CALJRX010000248.1 GCF_937976265.1 uncultured Haemophilus sp. | reverse complement strand
CGTTAAATCAAGTTGATTATCCTCTGCCATTTGACGAAACTTTTGATCTCGCTCACCGCAAAAATAGAAAAATGGCAGCAAACTTGACCGCACTTTCTCTCGGAAATCAGGCTGTTTGGCAAGGCTAGTGGCTAATAACATATGGCCTATATTAGCCCCACAATTATCTTTTCGCTTTTCAATTAACGACTTACGTTGCAGTTCATTCAAATGAGAAAAGACAGGTTGTTGATACCAATCTTCGAGTACGGTTTCAGGTTTTTCATGGAAAAACCGCTCCGCCCATATTTTGTCATTAACTAAACGGCTTTGTTTTTCTTGCTCAGACGACAAACCTAAATTCGCTCCTTCTAAAATGACTGCCTTTAAATGCCCTATTTTAACTCTAGCTTGCAGTGCATAATATTGTGCGATTCGTCCACCAAGCGAATAACCGATTAAGATATAAGGTTCATCTTTTATGAGACTTTGTATTTGGCTTTCAAGAAATTGAGCGGTTTGCTCAAAATCTTCAACCGCTACAGCTTTATTCTCTCCATGAAACGGTAAATCGAGAGAGAGACAATGAAAGTGCGGTAGATTTTCGATAACTTTTTGCCAGTCCGATTGTGTACCAAGTAAGCCGTGGAGGAAGATAAGATTCATCATAATGCCATATAAAGAAATCCCCTCTGATTTAAGAGGGGAAATGAATTATTCACCAACCACGGCGTGGCTGATTTGTTCAATCAAGCGCTTATAGGTTGCACTGCCATCACTTGGGTTTGTTTTGATTTCAATTAATGTTGCACGACGGCGTGTATAAGCTTGTTTTAACACAGAGCTTAAATCTGCCCAGGTGTAAGGCAAGGCATATTTTAGACCAAACATTGCGGCGACTTGTGAGAAATCACCATTATGTGGCAAGCGATAGAACTGCTCTTTCACCTCTTCATCCACCGGCAACATATCAAAGATTGCGCCACCATTATTGTTAATCACAAAAATAATGGTTGGTTGAGTCACATTCTTAAATAAGGCTAAAGAGTTTAAATCATAAAGCGTAGACGTATCGCCAACCATGGCTACCACTGGCTGATCTGCACCGATACCAATACCTGCAGCCGTTGCTAATAAGCCATCAATCCCACTTGCACCACGGTTGGTAAAAATTGGATACCCTTCAGGTAATTTGGTCAATGCATCAACCAAACGTACAAAAAGACTGTTTCCTAAGAACAAAATACCGTTGTAAGGTAAAACACGCTCAATATGATGCGCTAATGAGGCTTCATTAAGATTGCCACCGACTTGTTGTTCGATAAAGGTTGCGCAGAATTTTGAAAGCGCAAGTGGCTCGAGTAACC
>NZ_CALJRX010000247.1 GCF_937976265.1 uncultured Haemophilus sp. | reverse complement strand
CACAACAATGTGAAATCAAGAGTGCGGTCTATATGGGTAACCACTGGGAAGTGGTGGCAATTTGGGCGGGCAAAGAATTGCTCATTAACACCAAACCAGAAGACTTCAATGCTGATCTCAAACAAGCTTATGTGAATTTCTCTGAACAAGGCATTTTCTTGCTGAAGAAAGAGAAATAATATCAATCTAAAGGCGTATGGAAACATACGCCTTTTCTTTTAAAATTCTTTCAAATTTGACCGCACTTTTCCTTTCATTTTTATTTTCCATAACAGATCTGTATAATATTTACCTTTTGAATATAAACGATTGAAGGAGGAAAGCATGATAAAACCTGATACTTTACCGCAATTTTTGCGTAATAAAGTCGAGGAAAATGATGCCTTTGGTCTTATGGAAGGGCTGTGCCAATTATTACGTAATAGCCCCATAGAAAAAATTTCTCCAACCTTGCATTTATTTAAGTTTATCTTAAAGAACGATAAAGAATTAGGCTATTCTGTTGCGAAATTATTATGTGGTTGGTTATGTGATTTACGCCTTTACCCCTTGTTTATTAGTAGTGGTATTCTTACACGAGGCGGTTTTGGGCAAGAAATGAAAACGCGTATTTATGAGCGTTTTAACCCCTCTTTTAAAGATATTAATGATTTACGTGATATTTTTTATTTATTGTTTAACGATAAAAATGATGCACGCAGGATTGATGCCGTCCCATTAAAAACGTGGCGAGGCGTATTTGGCGTTTTAACCCGTTATACAGAACAAAAAGATCGTGAACGTTTAAAAAATCATATTGAAAGTGAAGGGCTATTTGCCATTGAGATGCTTTCAATTTGGATTGCAGCTGAAGATATGGATCCTGAGCTGATGCGAATGGAGCCCTCTCTGTTGAATGCTGATTCCCCTTTTGTCGCATTGCACCATGAAGTGGTGAATTGGTTACAGGCGCGCCGCCAATCAACCGTTTTTGATGATAGCCATTTACAGGTAATGTTTAGCCAATGTAAAAAATTGATTGAGCGTTTGCAAAAACGTGGAGCAGTGGTGGGCTCTTCCTTAAATACAGCGTATTTATTGGAGCGTCTTTCTCAGACCTTAGAACAATTAGAAACCTTGATGGCGATTTTTGTTTCAAATCGCTATTTACCACGCCGAATATTGTTATTAATCGGTAGTTTTGCCCGCGCAGCAGCAGAAAAACATAGCATTACCCGATTATGGAAACAAAGCTCAAGATTAATTTCGCGTAGCATTACCCAAAATTCGGGTGATCACGGCGAGCATTACATTACGCGAGATAAAAAAGAGTATTGGGCAATGTTTTATTCTGCGGCAGGTGGTGGAGTATTAATTGCACTGATGGCGCTATTTAAAATCTATCTAGGTAGCATTATTGATGACAAAGTCTGGAAAGGGATTGCCGAAGGCTTAAATTACGGCTTAGGTTTTATGGTGATCTTTATGTTGCATTTTACGGTAGCGACGAAACAGCCCGCCATGACTGCAGCCCGTTTTGCTGAGGCTGTTGAGAAAACGCCTCAAGGTAAAAGCGTCAATATGAAATTAGCCCAATTATTAGTGGATGTATTTCGCTCTCAAAGTATTGCGGTGCTAGGTAATGTGCTCATTGCGATGGGCTTAGCCGCATTGATTGCGTTTGGTTACCAATATAAAACAGGTGAGCCGTTGATGAATGCTGATCAAATCGCTTATCAGTTGCATAGCATTGATCCTTTTGCGGGAGCCTTATGGTTTGCAGCTATTGCGGGTGTATGGTTATTCTGTTCAGGGATTATTTCGGGTTATTTTGATAACCGCAGCAATTATTTGAATATGCGTATGCGTTTAACGCAACATCCGTTATTGAAAAAATTAATGTCTGAGAAATCTCGCGTTAAATTTGCTAATTATATGCATGAGAATTATGGCTCGCTTATCGGTAACCTTTGTTTTGGTATGCTGCTTGGTATTACGGGTGTGGTAGGTTACTTAACGCACCTTCCGTTAGATATTCGTCATGTGGCATTTTCATCTGCGAATGTAGGCTATATTGCTGTGAGCGGACAATTCACCTATTCATTGCTTTTACAATGCATTGTTTTTGTATTGTTGATTGGTTTAGTGAATTTAATTGTCAGTTTTTCATTAACACTTTGGGTTGCCTTGCGTTCTTTGAATGCGGAAATTGATAGCTGGTGGCCAATTTGGCATGAAGTTTGTCAAATTGTGAAAAAACGTCCATTAAGCTTATTTCTTCCCGTTCAATTAGATAAATAATCGGCTTAAGTGCGGTCAAAAATATCAACGTTTTTGACCGCACTTTCTTTTCGGCAAATTTAATTTGCGTTATCATGTTGCTCATCTAATGCGATAACTTTATGAATTATTCTAATGAAACCCACATTTCTTGAACTTCGTCACCTAAGAACCTTGCTTGCTTTAAAGGAAACGGGCAGCGTCTCGATGGCGGCAAAACGTGTTTATTTAACACAATCGGCACTTTCTCATCAAATTAAGTTAATGGAAGAGCAATTCGGTTTACCTCTTTTTGAGCGTAAAAGTAATCCATTGCGTTTCACGGCGGCTGGCGATCGTTTGATTCGTCTTGCCAATGAAATTCTTCCGAAAGTGGTTGATGCAGAACGTGAGCTTGCTCGCGTAAAACACGGTGATGCAGGACAATTACGAATTGCAGTAGAGTGTCATACTTGCTTCGACTGGTTAATGCCGGCGATGGATGAGTTTCGTCAGCATTGGAGCTTAGTGGAATTGGATATCGTCTCAGGTTTCCATACCGATCCTGTAGGATTGTTATTATCTCATCGTGCAGATTGGGCGATTGTCTCCGACGTTGAACAAAATGATGATGTTTTGTTTAAACCGCTATTTTCTTATGAAATGGTGGGGATCTGTTCTAAAGATCATCCATTAGCGAATAAAGATGTTTGGCAGGCGGAAGATTTTGCTGAGGAAACTTGGGTAACCTATCCCGTTCCTGATGATATGTTAGATTTATATCGTCAAGTGTTGAAACCGAAAGGCATTAATCCGCCGCGTCGTACGACAGAGCTAACGATCGCCTTGATCCAGTTAGTGGCGAGTCGTCGGGGTATTGCTACCGTGCCTTATTGGGCTGCCTTGCCTTATTTAGAAAAAGGGTATGTAGTGGCACGCAAAATTACAGAAGAAGGGTTGTACAGTAACCTTTATGCGGCAATTCGTAAAGAAGATGCCAATTTAGCTTATATCGAAGATTTCCATCAAACAGTAAAAGCACAAAGTTTTTCGACCTTACCTGGTTTGTCTGTTTTAGAGTTGTAGTAGGTCAATATGTCAGAGGTAGTGACAGAAAATCCCATCAAAGCCGCGGCAAAAGCGGCATTTCCTTACAGCATGCCAATGCTTGCCGGCTTTTTATTTTTAGGCATTGCATACGGCATTTACATGAAAGCACTTGGATTCGGTGTTTGGTTCCCCGTTGCAATGGCAGCACTCATTTATGCGGGCTCCGTGGAGTTTATTGCCGCCGCCGCCTTAGTTATGCCTTTTTCGCCTTTAAGTGTCGCATTAGTTACGCTGATGGTAAGTGGTCGTCAGATTTTTTATGGCATTTCCATGTTAGAAAAATATGGTGCTCAACTTGGGAAAAAACGTTGGTATTTAATTAGTACTCTAGTAGATGAAAGTTTTTCCCTCAACTATATGGCGAAGATCCCCGATCATTTAGATAAAGGGTGGTATATGTTCTTTGTCAGTTTTTATCTCCACCTCTATTGGGTCGTTGGAGCCGGATTAGGTAACCTATTTGGTTCAATCATTCCTTTTGATTTAAAAGGAGTAGAGTTTGGGATGACCGCACTTTTCCTCGTAATCTTTGCTGAAAACTGGTTAAAAGAAAAATCTCATGAAAGCTCATTATTAGGTTTAGGCGTAGCTTTTGCATCACTGTTAATTGTTGGGAAAGAACACTTTTTAGTGCCAACGCTAATCAGTATCTGGATTCTATTGACGATACGACGCCCTAAACTTTCATCTAAATTGGAGGCACTAAAATGACATTGATGGAGCAGATTATTACCATTGCGATTTGTATTTTGTGCGTGCAATTTACCCGATTATTGCCTTTCTGGATCTTTCCCGCCAATCGTCCTATTCCAGAATATATTCGTTACCTCGGCAAAGTATTACCTGCCGCGATGTTTGGGATGCTAGTGGTGTATTGCTATAAAAATGTGGATGTGCTGAGTGGGTATCATGGCTTGCCTGATTTTATTGCCGGTGCTTTAGTGTTGGGATTGCATTTCTGGAAAAAGAACATGTTTCTTTCCATTTCAGCAGGTACGATTTTTTATATGTTTTTAGTGCAAAAAATCTTTATCTGAGGGAATTTTGAGCGAAATAAAAATTTCTTGATGTTGCAATCGGTTGCCTTTATTTCGCCTCTTTCCCTTGTATCCAAAATCTTTTATGATGTTATTTTAACCATTGCTGAATGGAGAGATTTATGGAATTTGATTTCATTGAATTACTAGGTTATGTTGCCACATTCTTTGTAGCCGCCTCTTTTTTATTCAAATCCATTATTCACTTAAGAGTTGTAAATACCATTGGGGCACTACTCTTTGTGGTTTACGGTTTGATGAAAGGTGCTTATCCTGTAGCAGTTCTAAACGCATTCTTAGTTTTCGTTAATTTATACCAACTTTATCGTTTGAAAAAAGAGCAACCTGCATCAAAAGTGCTTAAATAATTGACCGCACTTTTCTTCTATTTACCCCCACATTTGATATAACGCAATCACCAGTGGCATAGTAAACATACAAAGCAGCGTCGTTATTCCATAAATGGCGCTGGCTTTTTGTGGATTGTTGTTATAAATCACCGCCATTTGTGTCACTGTCGAAGCTGAAGGGCTAGTGGTAGCCAAAAAGCTAATCAACACGATAATCTCACCTTTTTCAACCCAATGTACAAAGCCAATGAGCTTTATTAATACCAACAATACAAGCGGAATAACCAACAAGCGCAATAGTGTGACTAAATAAATGCGCTTAGATGAAACAATGCTTTTTAACGGAATGGCGGCAATTAACATACCCGCAACAAGCATCGCATTCGGACCAATAAACAAACCAATAGAAGAGAGCGTGCCATTGATAATGTTTGGTAACTTAATTTGAAAAGCAAACAAAAATGCGCCAACGAGAATTGACCAAATATTGATGTTTTTGGCAATCGTCTTCAGCGATAAATTTCCCTTTCCTACAATAATCAAACGGCAATGTGTCCAAAATAGAAAGGTTTGAACCACAATAAAACAACTGGCGTAAATGACCCATTCTTTACCGAATAATGACATCACAATCGGAATAATTAAGTTGCCAGAATTAGAATAAATGGAAGTGGCATGCTCAATAGGATCAAGGTTTAATAGGCGCTTTAACAGACTGCCAATAATAATCAGAATACCCTGAAGAAATACGGCCATAAGTAGTGAAAGCTGCAAACCTTGTAGAATTTCAGGTGTGTAATCAATTTGAAATGCTTCAATCATCACCGCGGGACTAATGACATAAAGTCCAATAATGGAAAGTGGTTTGCTATCTTCTGATTTTAATAATTTTGATTTAACCAACCCATAGCCAATAAGCACAATGAGTGTCAGTTCAATAATTTTGGTGCCGAGTAAAAAAGCGATGTCCATAGTGACTCTTGATAAGAAAAGTTGTAGATATTAAACAATAGATAAAAGAAAAAACAAAATAACTTTTGTAATTATTCGTCACATAGTATTGTGTTTTAGATGTAAGTATTTAGTAGTTTTAAATCTAATAGAGAATATTGAAAATGTTTGATGAAAGCAATAAAAGGAAAAAATAAAAAAGTGCGGTTAAATAGAACCGCACTTTGAACCATTACTAATACATCAATTTAGAAGTCAATGCTTGCGTTTAAGCTAAATGTGCGTGGTGCTCCAGAAACTAAATATCCATAATTAGGATAGCCGCCAACAGATTCCCAATATTTTTTGTTGGTCAGATTATCAATTCGCGCTCTTAGTGTGATAGGCGTGTTACCAATGATTGCGATATAACGAGCTCCCACATCTACTTTCGTCCAGCCTTTAACTTTCAGTGTATTTTGTGAATCTGCATAGCTTGAACCTGTGTAGGTAATACGAGATTCTAAGGTAAGTCCTTCTAATGCTTTCACATCATATTCTAGCCCTAGATTGCCTTGAAATTTTGGTACACCAATCGTGTATTTGCCTTCTGTTGTGTTAGAACCTGTTTTACGTTGTTTGGCTTGTAAGAATGTCACACCGCCTAATAAACGAATATTCGATGTGATTTGCCCGTAAACATTTATTTCTGCCCCATTATGGCGATCTTTGCCTTTTGTTGTGTAGTAATTATTACTATCTAAATAACCACGCGGTTTCTCAGTAGTAAAGAGTGCTATGCTTGTGCCAAATCCACTTTGTGACTCATATTTAATGCCAATTTCTTTTTGTTTAGAAATATAAGGTTTTTGTGTTTCACCTTGATTTACTGCAGTGCTTGGAGCGGTATCTCCTTGAGCAAGGCTTTCGATATAGTTTCCATAAATGGATAATTCGGGTTGGATTCGGTAAACAACTCCAACACTTGGACTAATTCGTGAATCGTTATAGTAACCGCCTTCAACTCCTGTATTGTATGCGAAATCTCTTGAAACAATTTGTTGCCAACGAGCACCTAAGGTCACTTGAAGTTTTTTATCTAATACCGACAACGTATCGCCAATAGCAACGCTATTTAACGTTGCTCGATGTTGTAGTGCAGGTGATGAAAGATCATTGCCTTTTAGTGCATTCGCAGAATAAGCAATACTAGAAATGAATGTTGGATGATAAAGATTGGTTGCAAACGTATTTTGCCAGTCCATGACATAGGCATTTTTACGTTTTTCTTGATAACGATTGGCGGATAAGACCACGTCATGTTCCACTTCATTTGTTGTAAAATGACCTTTTAATCCTATTTCGCTCGTGTGAATAATGTTGCGTCGAGTATTATCAAAACGGTATTCAGTGCCATCACCATTAATATTGCTCACGCGTAAATTAGCCAATACATTCGCTTCTTTGCCATATCGATAGCCATAAGCGGCATAAGCCGTTAAGTTTGGATGAAAATCATATTCTGCACGAAATGTGCCGAAAATATCTCTTTCTTCAGAAAAAGTCCATCCTTGTCCCCAATTGCTACGAGGGTTAGGAGCCGAAGGAACTATGGTTACACCAGATAGTGTAACACTTGGACGTGGGCTGCCTAAGTAGTTTTTCTGATAGCCTAAATCTGCAGATAAACGTACTGTTTTAACTTCCCAGTCTAGTCCTAAATGGAAGACTGTATTGCGAGCATTGTCATTATCAATGGCACTTTCTCCTTCCGTATGAGCGGCATTTAAACGCACGCCGAATTCTCTATTTTCACCCAGACGGCGAGAAATATCTGTAGAGAAATTTGCTCTTTCATTGCTGGAGTAGCCTAAATTTAAGCGGTTAAGGTCTTCAGCTTGTGCACGTTTTGGCATTAATGCAATGGTTCCGCCAATTGAACCACCTCCTGGCGCCATACCGTTTAAGAAGGCCGAAGAACCACGTTGAACTTCTACACGTTCAAACATTTCAGAGGCGATATATTGACGTGGCAATAAACCATATAAACCGTTATATAGAATATCGTCGGAATTGGTAATGAAACCTCGCATAAAATAGGACTCTTGGAAATTACCAAAACCACGAGCAACACGGACATTTGGATCGTTTTTTAGTACATCTGCCACACTACGAGCTTGTTTATCTTGAATGAACTTGTTGGTGTAGCTTGTTGTCGCAAATGAGCTTTCTAAGTTTGATTTATTTCCTAGAATACCAATACGACTACCGCTTGCAACTTGGCCACCTGCGAATTCTTTGCTTAATCCAGTTTGCGAGGCATCAGCACTCACTTCAATGGTATCCAGTTGCTCAACATTTTCTTCCGCATAAGCGGTGTTCATTGCAAGTAAAATGCTACTTGCGACAGTAGTTAAAAGAAAGGATTTTTTCATTGTAAAGTTCCTTTTGTGTTGATGAAAATGAGATTTTCTCGGTTATTATGTGCGAATGTCACACAAATTCAGTTTGGATGATTAAATTTTTCGCATCATCACTAAAAAATAGCTTCCTCCTAACAAAGTGGCGATAAGACCAGCAGGGATTTCATAAGGGAACAGAATTTGTCGTCCGATCCAATCGGCAATCAGCATAATGGTGCTGCCGAGCAGTGCCGAAATCAGTAATTGTTGCCGCGCTTTATGTACGCCTAAAAAGTGGGTTAAATGCGGTACGAGCAAGCCGATAAAGCTCAACGGACCAATAATTAAGGTGGCAAGTGCGGTCAAAATCGCACTGAAAATAATCAGAATCCAACGGGTGCGTGCAATGTTTAGCCCTAACGCCTGTGCCATTGGCGCTTGTAGGCGGAGTAAATCCAACCAACGACTAAAGATAAGGCTCGCTACGAGTAGCGCAAATGCCAACAGCGTAAATGGAATCGCAAGGTTCGAATCCAGACTTTGGGTCGAACCCGACGTCCAGCTGATGAGCTGGTTTGCGCGGGGATCGCCGCTAGCAATGGCAATACGTTGTAGCGTGTCAAACAAGGCGGAGAGTGAAATCCCCGTGAGCAATACTTTTTCCGGCAGCATGCCATTCCGTTGATTAATCGCCGCCAGAATCATCAGGGCTATAAAGGCACCGCAGATACCGGCAAGCCAAAACCAAATGGGTTCTTGTGCCGAGAACACAAACAGCAGCACCAAAATCCCCATACTCGCGCCCGAAGAAACGCCGAGCAATTCCGGGCTTGCCATCGGGTTGAGGGTGAGGCGTTGCAATAACACGCCCGCGACGGAAAGCAGAATGCCGGCGCAAATAGCAATCAGCATACGCGGATAGCGCAGCTCAAGAATCTCCAGGCTGAAATCATTATCAGGCAACAGCACTTCCCAGCTTTGGTAAAACGCACCTCTGCCTACGCAAAGTGCAATAGCAAAACTGATGGCAAAGAAAGCGATAAGCAACCATGTAAAGTGCGGTCGATATTGGCGAACATTTTGCAACGTCGCGCCAGTTACACGTCCGCTATGCGGCAGCGCTCGGAACATCAACCAAAGCAGCAACGGCGTGCCGAGCAGTGCCGTGACTGCGCCCGTCGGCAGGCTTATTTGATAGTAAAGTGTGATGAGCTGCAAAATTAAATCGGTGATCGCCAACAATAAGGCACCGAGGATTATCGAGGCAATCAGCTGCCACGTTAAGGTGCGTACGCCCAGTTGACGGACGATGGTCGCCGCCGCCAAGCCGATAAAACCAATCATTCCCACGGCACTGACCACCGAGGCAATCAAATAAGCACTCACCACCACGCCAATAAAGCGCAGTTTGCCCACAGGCACACCCAAACTTTTGGCGTTGCTGTCATTTAACGTGAGAATGGTGAGCGGTCGGCGCAATAAAAAAATAATGGCAAAACAGACCGCACTTTGCATTGCCAATAATTGGCTGTCGCGCCAGCTTTCCTGCACCAAAGACCCCGCGCCCCATTGTACCAAGCCGCGCGATTCTTCAGGGTAGAACAACATCATCATACCCGTGAAGGCGCCAAAATAAAGGTTCACCACCAAACCTGCCAAAATCAGCAACAACGGCGACATCGTTTTACGCATTGCCAAAGTGATCACGAGCAACAAGCTCAATGCCGCCCCGACAAGTGCAACGGCACTGGCGCCATAGTCCAACAGTTGTGGCGCAAAAATGGCGACTAAAAACAGGCTGAATTGCGCGCCGCTGTTAATGCCAAGGGTGCTGTCGGAGGCCAACGGATTGCCCATCACTTGTTGCAATAACAGGCTGGCAAAAGCCAAGGTTCCGCCCGCCAACAAGGCAATGCAAATACGCGGCAGGGTGTAGCTTTGCAGCAGCAATAAATCAAGATTATCGGTGTGATGAAAAAGTGCGAAAAGGGGCGTATTTTCAGGCAGTTGCGCATTTAGCAACACCGTGCAAAGCACGATAAACAGACCGCCTAAAAGCACGAACAATAACAAGGTGCGATTTACCATGTTTCCCCTCCGTGCAATAAGCCATTGGCGAAGATGCTCACAAAACGTTGCGCCGAAGGAATGGCGCCAAAGGTCCACACCGCAGGCAGAATTAACGGTTCTTTGGCGAGGGGCAGTTGTTGCCATAAGGTATTGTGTGTGAGGGCGGCAGCGATATTGTGCGGATAGGGTTTGATGACCACAAAACGGGTATTTTTCGGCAGTTTCGCCAATTCGGTAATTTCAATATTTTGGAATCCCCAATAATTCACCTCAGGCAAATAGGCATTTTTAAAGCCCAGTTGCTGAATCACCGCGCCCAACAGGCTGTTTTCGCCATAAATACGCAAATGGCGCGTATCAATAAATTGCACTAAAGCGACGGGACGATCGGTGAAAGGCTGTAAAAGCGGTTGATATTTGGCAATATCTTGCGAATAGTTCGCCAGCAATTTTTGCACGGCTTCGGGTTTGTCAATAATCCGCCCGATTTCTTGCGTGGCGGCGACCACATTTTCCCACGCATTGCCCGCCTTGTAGAATGTGACGTTATACACGTTGCCATAAGGGGCTAATTTATCATTCAGCGCGGCATAAAATGCGCTGTGAATGAAGGTCAGCGGTTGTGCATTGACGAAATGAGGAAGCCTGGCAATGAGCTCCATATTCGGTTGCAAACGAATGCCTAAATCAAGTGTGCCTTCAGGCAGTTGAGGTTCTATCACCCAGGTTTGATAGCTTTTCACATCGCCCACGGCAAGAGGCGGTTGCTCAAGGGCAATTAAAGTTTCCGCCACAGACCAATCCACCGTGGCATAACCTGCTTGCGGTTCGCCCGCCCAGCTTTTGAGGCTAAAAAGTGCGGTCAAAATTAGCAGTGAATTTTTAAGGAAACGTCGCATATTAATAAAAACTCACGGGGCGATGGGTTTGTGGGTGTTCAATGACATTCAATTCAATGCCATAAATTTGTTGCAATGACGGCGTGTTCACGATGTTGTGCGCATTGCCTTGCGCCAACAATTTGCCACTGTGCAACGCCACCAAATGATCGCAAAAACGCGAAGCGAGGTTGATGTCGTGAATCACGATAATCACGCCAAGATTCAGCTCGCGGCTGAGTCGATGAACCAGCTGCATCACTTCCACCTGATGGGCAATATCCAATGCTGCCAAGGGTTCATCAAGTAAGAGAAATTGGCTTTCTTGCGCCAATAACATCGCCAACCAAATGCGCGAACGTTCACCACCCGAGAGGGTATCCACCAGCTGATCGGCAAATTTTTCCGTATGCGTGAGCTTTAACGCACGCGCAATGGCTTGCTTGTCTGCCTCCGTTTCTCGCCCGAACAAGCCATTCCAGGCATAACGCCCCATCGCAATCAGCTCTTTCGCCGTCATATTGGTCGCTTGCGGAAGATGTTGCGGCAAATAGGCAACCCGCTTGGCAAATTCACGGCTCTGCCAATCTTGAATAGAACGGTTGTCCAATAGAATATCGCCACCGGAAATTGGCTGCTGACGCGCCATTAATTTAATTAATGTGGATTTGCCTGAGCCATTATGTCCAATTAAGCCATAGACATAGCCCGCTTCAAAATTAAGTGAAGTTGGTTGGAGTAAAGTGCGGTGGGGAATAGAAAAAGAAACTTGATTAAGCTGAAACACAAACTTTCCATATAAAAAATCTAAAAGTATCGTATATTGTATATGATAATCATTCTTGTTTCAATTTTTTGTGTGCTTTAAAAGTTAATTACTCCATTTCTAAAAACAAATTTTGAGGTAACGCTAAATAATTTTGAGTTATGAAAATAAATTAAAAATGTTGAATTTTTTTCAATTATTTGTCAAAAATACCGTCATAATTAAGAAATGGATAGAGAAGACTAGAAATGAGATAAAATAAATAAAGCCTTGATATACAAGGCTTTATTTGATTTATTGAAATAATTAGAAAGTATCTGAAAAAGTGATTTTTTATTCCCATTCGATAGTTGCTGGTGGTTTTCCGCTGATGTCATACACCACGCGGGAAATGCCGTTGACTTCATTGATGATGCGGTTAGACACTTTGCCTAATAAATCGTAAGGCAAATGAGCCCAATGTGCGGTCATAAAATCGATGGTTTCTACTGCGCGTAGTGAAATAACCCAATCGTATTTACGTCCATCACCCATCACACCTACAGATTTTACAGGTAAGAATACGCTGAAGGCTTGGCTGGTTTTTTCATACCAACCGCTATTGCGTAATTCTTCGATAAAGATTGCATCCGCACGGCGTAATAAATCGCAGTATTCTTTTTTCACTTCGCCTAATACACGCACGCCTAAACCTGGGCCAGGGAATGGGTGGCGGTTGATCATTTCAGCCGGTAAGCCTAATGCTAAACCGATTTTACGTACTTCATCTTTAAATAATTCACGTAAAGGTTCAACTAAACCAAGTTTCATATAATCAGGTAAGCCACCTACGTTGTGGTGTGATTTAATCACATGTGCTTTACCGGTTTTGCTTGCTGCAGATTCGATCACGTCAGGGTAGATCGTACCTTGTGCCAACCATTTTACATTAGTGAGTTTTTTCGATTCATCATCGAATACATCAACGAATACTTTACCGATAATTTTACGTTTCGCTTCAGGATCAGATACGCCTGCAAGTTCGCCTAAGAAACGGCTTTCAGCATCAACACGGGTAATATTTAAACCGAATTTGTTACCGAACATTTCCATGACTTGATCGCCTTCGTGTAAGCGGAGTAAACCGTTATCCACGAATACGCAGTGTAAGTTTTTGCCGATAGCACGGTGTAAAAGTAATGCAACCACAGAAGAGTCCACACCACCAGATAAACCTAAAATCACTTCATCATCGCCCACTTGCTCTTTAATGCGAGCAACGGCATCTTCGATAATGTTTTCTGCTGTCCATTTGGTTTCGCAACCACAAATGTTCACCACGAAATTCATCAATAATTCCAAACCTTTTTTGGTATGGGTTACTTCAGGGTGGAATTGTACACCGTAGAAACGACGATTTTCGTCAGACATTGCCGCAATTGGGCAGGTTGGAGTCGTACCGGTAACTTGGAAGTTTTCAGGTAAACGCGTTACTTTATCGCCATGACTCATCCATACATCTAATTTGCTATCGCCATCATTTAAATGAGCGAAAAGTGCGGTCGGATTATCCATTAAAACAGAAGCATAGCCGAATTCACGATGATCAGAGGTCTCAGTTAAACCACCAAGTTGCATTGCCATGGTTTGCATGCCGTAGCAAATACCCAATACAGGCACGCCGGCATTAAATACATATTCAGGTGCACGCGGGCTGTTTTCTTCAGTGGTACTTTCAGGACCACCAGAAAGAATGATACCGTCTGGATTAAATTCACGGATTTGTTCTTCAGTCACATCCCACGCCCAAAGTTCGCAGTACACACCGATTTCACGCACGCGACGCGCAATAAGTTGGGTATATTGTGAACCAAAGTCGAGGATCAGGATTTTATGGTTGTGGATGTTTGTCATTTTTTACCTTATGTTAGTTTGACGTGGTCATATTGATGTAGGTTCCACCTTGACCATCGCTGATATATTTAATTTTAAATACCTCAGTTTGATTACAGCCTTTTACTGTCCAAGTTTCATATGCTGAATCAACAGTAGATGTTTTAGGGTTGATTTTTGCATCATTGATCTGAGTATGAATTTGTTTTGGAGTACAATTATGGATTGCTCTAAAAGCCAGATTGATATTACGTTCAGTATCTGATTTTAGTAAAGAACTTGCCGTTGTTTCTCCCGTATAAGTTGGTCCGAAAAGCGCACAACTTGATATGATAAACGGAATGAGTAATGCTAGTTTTTTCATTTTAGTCCTTTTAGTTGCCTAAAATATTTCAAAAGAGCGGTTAAATAAACCGCTCTTTTATCAATTAGCCCATACGATAGTTTGGCGCTTCTTTAGTAATCGTTACATCATGAACGTGGCTTTCTTTAATGCCTGCACCACTGATGCGAACGAATTCTGCTTTTGTGCGTAATTCTTCGATGGTTGCGCAGCCAGTTAAGCCCATGCAAGAACGTAAGCCACCCATTTGTTGGTGGATGATTTCTTTTAAGTAACCTTTGTATGGAATACGGCCTTCGATACCTTCTGGTACGAGTTTGTCTGCAGCGTTATCAGATTGGAAGTAACGGTCTGATGAGCCTTTCGCCATGGCACCTAATGAACCCATACCGCGGTAAGATTTAAATGCACGGCCTTGGTAAAGTTCGATTTCACCCGGTGCTTCTTCAGTACCCGCGAACATAGAACCAACCATTACACAGCTTGCGCCTGCAGCGATGGCTTTTGCAATATCACCAGAGAAACGGATACCACCGTCCGCGATAACTGGAATACCACGATCTTTTAATGCTGCTGCTGCATCTGCGATAGCGGTGATTTGTGGCACACCTACACCGGTTACGATACGAGTTGTACAAATTGAACCTGGACCAATACCGACTTTCACTGCGCTTGCGCCTGCGTCTGCTAATGCGATTGCACCTTCAGCCGTTGCGACGTTACCCGCAACGATAGGTAAGTTTGGATATTTTGCACGAGTTTCACGAACACGTTGCAATACGCCTTCAGAGTGACCGTGAGAAGAGTCGATTAACAATACATCTACGCCGGCTTTCACTAAAGCATCAATACGTTCTTCGTTACCTGGGCCTGCACCTACAGCCGCACCGACACGTAAACGACCAAACTCGTCTTTACATGCATTTGGTTTTTGTTCCGCTTTTTGGAAGTCTTTAACGGTGATCATGCCTTTTAATTTGAATGCATCATCTACTACAAGTACTTTCTCTACGCGGTTTTGATGCATTAATTCTAAAATTGTTTCACGGCTTGCACCTTCTTTTACAGTGACTAAGTCTTCTTTTTTCGTCATTAATTGTGAAACAGTTTTGCTTAAATCTTTTACGAAACGCGTATCACGGCCAGTGATGATACCGATTAAGTTATTTTCAGCATCGACAACAGGGTAACCTGCGAAGCCGTTTTTCTTCACCATTTCAGCAAGTTCTGCAAGGGTTAAATCTGGCGAAACAGTCACAGGTTCAGAAACGATACCACTTTCGAATTTTTTCACTTTACGAACACGATCCGCTTGGCGTTCGATCGTCATATTTTTGTGAATAAAGCCGATGCCGCCTTCTTGTGCTAAAGAGATCGCAAGTTTGGTTTCGGTTACGGTATCCATTGCTGCTGAAAGCATAGGAATATTTAAATTAATTTCTTTAGTGAGTTTGGTTGAAAGATTGGCTGTATTTGGAAGCACAGTTGAATGTGCCGGGACGAGTAGAACATCGTCAAAAGTAAGGGCTTCTTGTTTAATGCGTAATGACATTGCAATATTCTCGCTAAGTTGAAGTTAAAAAATATTGCGGCGGGATTATACAGATTTTGCTTGATTTTGAAAACGAAATTCTTGGATTTATGCTATGATTTTCGCTCCGTTTGCCACAAGGAATAAATGATGAATTTCGCTTTATTGACATATTTAGCTGACTGTCAGCCGAAAGTGCGGTTTGAATTGGAAAAGTTTTCTCTGGATATTGAAGAGGACATTAAACAATTACGTGAGCTAGGCTTGGAAATTGTCGTTGATGGCCAAAATTATTGCTTAGTGCCTAGCCTTCCTTTATTAAATCCTAAGCAAATTTCAACCGCACTTTTTCCTTATAATATCTATTATCGGCCGATTATTTCCTCTACAAATGAATGGATACTACAAAATATTCCTTCCTTAAAAAAAGGTGATCTTTGTGTGGCTGAATATCAAACTGCAGGACGTGGTCGACGTGGACGTCAATGGCTATCGCCTTTTGCTGGGCAAATCATTTTTAGTTTTTATTGGGCATTTGATCCTAAAAAATCAATTGAGGGGTTAAGTTTAGTCATCGGTTTAGCGATTGCTGAGGTGCTAAATGTGCAAGTAAAATGGCCAAATGATATTTTGTTAGATGGAAGAAAGTTGGGCGGAATTTTGGTTGAAATCTCTAATCATAAAAATGATATGCTCAATTTGGTGATTGGTGTAGGTATTAATGTGTCGTTGCCAAAACAAACGGAAATTAGTCAGCCTTATGCCCAGCTGAGCGAAATGGATCCCGATATTGATCGTCAAACCTTGTTTGCAACATTGATTCAACATTTATATGTGCGTTTAGAGCGCTTTGAAAAAGAAGGCATTAATGCTGAATTTCAACAAGCGTGGCAAAATCATAATGCGTTTTTCAATAGTGAAGTGAATGTGATTGCGGAACAACGTGTGATTTCCGGTATTGAACAGGGTATTGATGAGCGTGGTTATTTGTGGGTTCAATGCGGTGCTGAATTGAAGATGTTTAATGGTGGCGAGGTTTCATTGCGTAGAAAAACTGAATAGCAAACGTTTAACACGAGCTGCGAAGTGTAAGCTTAAGTGTATGCAAACGCTTATTCAA
>NZ_CALJRX010000246.1 GCF_937976265.1 uncultured Haemophilus sp. | reverse complement strand
CTAATATTGTGGCAAATGAAATGGGCGTGAATATTCGCACAACATCAGGTCCTGTGCTTGAAAAAGCCGGCGATTTGGCGGCAATGCTGACAAATCTTGAACCGCATGATGTGTTATTTATTGATGAAATTCACCGTCTTTCCCCTGCAATTGAAGAAGTGCTTTATCCCGCAATGGAAGATTATCAGCTAGACATTATGATCGGCGAAGGACCAGCGGCTCGTTCAATTAAATTGGATTTACCACCTTTCACATTAATTGGTGCAACAACTCGAGCGGGTTCTTTAACTTCACCATTACGAGATCGTTTCGGTATTGTTCAGCGTTTAGAATTTTATTCCGTTGAAGATTTAACTTCCATTGTGACAAGAAGTGCCTCTTGCTTAAATCTAGAATTAGAAGATAAAGCGGCTTTTGAAGTGGCGCGTCGTTCACGTGGTACACCTCGTATTGCAAACCGTTTATTGCGTCGCGTTCGAGATTTTGCTGATGTGCGTAATGATGGCATTATTTCGGCAGACATTGCGAAACAAGCGCTTTCAATGTTAGATGTAGATGATGCGGGCTTTGATTATTTAGATAGAAAATTACTTACCGCAGTGATTGAACGTTTTGATGGTGGGCCAGTTGGGTTAGATAACTTGGCAGCAGCAATAGGTGAAGAACGAGACACTATCGAGGATGTTTTAGAACCTTACTTGATTCAACAAGGATTTTTACAGCGCACCCCTCGAGGCCGAATTGCGACTTCGTTAACTTATCGACACTTCGGACTTCAGAAGCCGTCAGAATAAGAGATAGAAAAAAGGACATATTGATATCAATATGTCCTTTCTTTTTGAAACCTGCTTAGTTAGTTCCTTCAGTATAGCTCTTCATGCTATTTAGTCTTGCTAAACCCACATCACAGCTTTTTTGTTGAGTCGCTAATTCCATTTCAAGAATTTGCTGTTTGCTTTGATTCAGTTTGCTTTTGATTTTACCTACTTGAGTATGAGTGCCGGGCTGTTTTTCTGCTTGAGCAATCAAATTTTCTGTTTCTTTAAATAACTGTGTACATTGTTGTGGAAGAGCAGCTTTGTTTTCTGTAAGAGGTGCTGCGGTGGCAGATAATGCCATAGAACCGAAAAGAGCGGTCAAAATTACGCAAATTTTTTTCATTGTAAATCCCTACAAATCTCTCCAAATATTATTAGGCTAGAAAATAGCAAAATCTTGCCGTTCTGTCTAGTGGTTATTTTGTCCATTTCTTTTGAATAAAGTTTCCTTGTGATAGATAATTTTTTCATTTTGAGCAAAAAATGCAGAATTTGATGTGGATCAATTTTGTCATTGTTATGCAAAATAGGGTATTTTGTAACTTATATCAAAAAATGTGATCAAGATAACGGTTTTTTCTGTTTTTTATCCGCATAAATAGTAGTAGAATAGGGCAAATTTTTGAATATTTATATTGTAATCGGTTACTGCATTCTGTTTTGAGAATAGAAAAGGCAATTATTACGTAAATAATTCAATATTTCTTAACAATTTCTGTTGAGTAGTTTGGGGTGGTTATTTGGGGTTATCCTTGGTAATCATAAAGTGAAAATCTTGTAGATTTATACAAGGAGTTGAGATGTTAGACATTGTTGATCTCTCACGCTTGCAGTTTGCATTAACTGCGTTATATCACTTCATTTTTGTACCATTAACATTAGGTTTATCTTTCGTTCTTGTGATCATGGAAACCATTTATGTTAAAACGGGCAAAGAAGTATATAAAGATATGACAAAATTCTGGGGTAAGTTATTTGGTATTAACTTTGCTCTAGGGGTGACGACCGGTATTATCATGGAGTTCCAATTCGGGACAAACTGGTCTTATTATTCTCACTATGTAGGTGATATTTTCGGTGCGCCATTAGCCATCGAAGCATTACTTGCGTTCTTCTTAGAATCCACTTTCGTGGGTCTATTCTTCTTCGGTTGGGATCGTTTAACTAAAGGTCAACACTTACTTACAACTTACTGCGTAGCCTTTGGTTCAAACCTTTCTGCGATGTGGATTTTAGTCGCGAATGGTTGGATGCAACATCCGGTAGCGGCAGAATTTAACTTTGAAACCGTTCGTATGGAAATGACCAGCTTCTTAGATCTTTGGTTAAATCCAATTGCTCAAAGTAAATTCTTACACACATTAACAGCAGGTTATACAACCGGTGCAATGTTTGTGTTAGGTATCAGTGCATTCTATTTATTAAAAGGTCGCGATATCGGTTTTGCTAAACGTTCATTCTCTGTAGCGGCAACTTTTGGTTTTATCGCTGCATCAGCTGTATTAATTATGGGTGATCAATCAGGTTATGACATTGGTAAAGCGCAACCTGTGAAATTGGCTGCAATGGAAGCTGAGTTTGATACTTATCCTGCACCAGCGCCATTCCATCCAGTTGCGATTCCAAATACCGCTGAAATGAAAAATGATTTTGCGATTGGAATCCCTTACTTAGGTGGTTTAATTGCAACGCGTTCTTTAGATACTGAAATTGTTGGTTTGAAAGACATTCAAGCGAAAAATGAAGGTCGTGTTCGTAACGGTATAGTTGCTTATGATTTATTTACGCAATTAAAAGCAGAGAAAAAATCAGCAGGTCAAGTAAATCCAGAAACTAAAGCAAAATTTGATGAAGTCAAAGGTGATTTAGGTTTCGGTTTATTATTAAAACGTTACACAGATAAAGTTGTTGATGCAACGGATGAACAAATTAAACAAGCAGCACGCGATACTATTCCAAACGTAGGTCCTAACTTCTGGGCATTCCGTGGTATGTTAGCGGCTGGTGGTTTAATTATCTTATTAACTTTCGGTGCATTTGTTCAGAATTTACGTAACAAAGTGACTTCTTCTCGCTTATTACTTAAAGCATTGCTTTGGGGTATTCCATTGCCATTCTTAGCGATTGAATTTGGTTGGTTCTTAGCTGAATTTGGTCGTCAACCATGGGCGATTTATGAAGTATTACCGGTGGGGGTGTCAGCCTCTAACTTGAGTGTAGGTGACTTATGGTTCTCTATCGGTTTAATTTGTGTACTTTACTTCTTCTTCATCATTGCGCAAATGTATTTGATGTTTAAATATGCACGTTTAGGTCCAAGTGCATTGAAAACCGGCAAATACTATTTTGAGCAATCATCTAAATAAGCAGGAGATGGATTATGCTTGATTATGAAATTCTACGTATTATTTGGTGGGTGCTAGTTGTTGTATTGCTTATCGGTTTCTCTGTAACAGATGGATTCGATATGGGCGTGACCGCACTTTTACCCGTAATAGGTAAGAAAGAAGTAGAAAAACGAATTATGATTAACTCTATTGCTCCACACTGGGATGGTAACCAAGTTTGGTTATTAACTGCAGGTGGTGCGATCTTCGCGGCATGGCCGATTGTTTACTCTGTAGCGTTTTCAGGCTTCTATATTGCCTTATTCCTCGTGTTAGCTGCGTTATTCTTCCGTCCAATTGGTTTTGAATATCGTGCGAAAATTGATAACCCAACATGGCGTGCTGTGTGGGATTGGGGCTTGTTTGCAGGTGGTTTTGTACCTGCATTAGTATTCGGTGTAGCATTTGGTAATTTATTACAAGGTGTACCATTTGAATTGAATGAGCTTTCACAAGCAACTTACACAGGTTCTTTCTTTGCATTATTAAACCCATTCGCATTACTTTGCGGCGTGTTAAGCCTCGCAATGTTAGTCACTCACGGTGCGAACTGGTTACAAATGAAAACCACTGCAGCATTGCGTGATCGCGCAAGAGCGATTACACAAATTGGTGCATTAGTGACATTAATTACTTTTGTACTTGCAGGTGTATGGCTTTCTTTCAAAGACGGTTATGTGGTGACTAGCGCGATTGATCACTTTGCAGCATCAACGCCAGCTTCAGGTAAACAAGTGGCAGTTGAAGCAGGTGCATGGTTCAAAAACTTTAATGAAAATCCAGCTTTATGGGCATTCCCTGCATTAGCTGTGGTTGGTGCATTATTGAATGTGGTTGCATCTAAAGCAAATCGTTGTGGTTTCGCGTTCTTCTTCTCTGCATTAACAATGGCTGGTGTGATTATCACTGCGGCAGTATCAATGTTCCCATTTGTAATGCCTTCAAGTACTCATCCAGAACAAAGTTTGTTAATGTGGGATGCAACATCAAGTCAATTAACATTAAACTTAATGTTCTACTTGGCATTAGTATTCGTTACCATCTCATTGCTTTACACCATTTGGTCATACTACAAAATGTTTGGTCGCTTGGATGAAAGCTTTATTGAAGACAACAAAAACTCATTATACTAAGGAGAAACAATATGTTATACGTAATTTGGGTAGTGGGTGTTTTGGCTGCAGTTATGGTGAGTGCTAAATTAACCATTAGTAAAGAAAAGTCAGGTGAATTTGACGAGTAATGATGATTAATTCACTCTATCAATTAAGTAATAAGGGTTCCTTGCGAACCCTTTCGTTTATTTTAGCGTTATTTTTAACAGCGGCGTTCTTTTTAAATTTAAGTCAATTTTCGACCGCACTTCGAACAGCAAATCCAGTTTGGATTCTTGCGATTTTTTGGGGATTGATTAATTTGTGGATCCACGGTATCGGATTTGAAATTCGTCGGGCAATATGGCAGCTTGTTTTCTTGCCATTTATTGGTTATTTCACCACAATAATCGCCATTGTTCAGCATTGGTTATTATAAGAACGATAGACAAATATTATTATTTGGATCTTGCACATCTTATGAACAGGTTCTAAAATAAGCGGCTTGTTATGGCTGATAATTTGAGCATTATTTTGAATAACCAATGTTTTACCTTTCCGGTTCGTGTTTATTATGAGGATACGGATGCTGGCGGAGTAGTGTATCACGCACGTTACTTACATTTCTTTGAACGTGCGAGAACAGAATATTTAAGAACGCTTAATTTTTCCCAACAATCATTATTGCAGGAACAACAAGTCGCTTTTGTGGTCAAAACCATGTCTATTGACTATTGTATTCCGGCAAAATTGGATGATTATCTTATTGTCGAAACTGAAATAACGGCAGTGAAAGGGGCGACAATTCTCTTTGAACAGCGGTTAGTTCGTGAGACGGTGGTGTTATCAAAGGCTACTGTTAAGGTAGCCTGTGTTGATCTAAGCAAAATGAAACCTGTCGCGATTCCTGATGAATTAAAAGCGGCATTTTTAAAGTAAATAACTTTTCGGAGTATGCAATGACTGCAGAATTGAACTTTTTAGATCTTTTTCTAAAAGCGAGTATCGTTGTTCAACTTGTAATTGTGATTTTAATTTCGTTCTCAATTATTTCTTGGGCAATCATCATTCAACGTAGCCGTATTTTGACGAACGCGTTAAAAGAAGCGAACACTTTTGAAGATCGTTTCTGGTCTGGTGAAGATTTAAATAAACTTTATGATGGTTTATCTAATCGCCGTGAAGTATTAACAGGTAGCGAACAAATTTTCTTTGTCGGTTTTAAAGAATTCTCTCGTTTAAAACAAGTGAATGCGAATGCACCAGAAGCAATCATCAAAGGTACGACTCGTGCGATGAACCTTGCGATGAATCGTGAAGTAGAAGCGCTTGAAAGTCGTGTACCTTTCTTAGCAACAGTGGCCTCTGTAAGTCCATATATCGGTTTATTTGGTACCGTTTGGGGGATCATGCACGCATTTATGGCATTAAGTGGTGCGAAACAAGCAACATTACAAATGGTTGCTCCAGGTATCGCAGAAGCCTTGATCGCAACAGCAATCGGTTTGTTTGCGGCGATTCCAGCTGTAATGGCGTATAACCGTTTAAGCTTACGTGTAAATGCGATTGAACAAAATTATGGTAATTTCATTGATGAATTCACCACAATTTTACATCGTCAAGCTTTTGGTAAAGCGCCCCATTAAAAATAAATGAAAAATTGACCGCACTTCATAAATCAAACGAAAAGTGCGGTGGATTTTAGCGAAGTTTTAGAGGAAATTATGGCTCGTCGTCAGCGTAAAGACATTAAATCTGAAATTAACATCGTGCCATTTCTCGATGTTCTTTTAGTTTTAGTGTTAATTTTTATGGCAACCGCGCCGATTATCAGTCAGAGCGTTCAAGTAGAACTCCCTGATTCGGTGCAAAGTCAAAATGTATCAAATGAAGATAAAACACCGGTTATCTTAGAAGTAGCGGGTGTAGGGCAGTATTCGATTTCTATTGGTGGTCAACGTCAAGAAGGCCTTAACGAAGAAATGGTAACCCAATTATCAAAACAAGAATTTGATAAAGACAATAACACAATGTTCTTAGTGGGCGGAGCAAAAGATGTACCTTATGAAGAAGTGATTAAAGCACTAAATTTACTACATCTTGCCGGCATTAAGTCTGTGGGTTTAATGACCAACCCGATTTAAGAATAAGTAGGTAAAACCGTGCAGAATAATCGACGAAAAAAACGTGCAAATGAGTTTGTCATCTCTATTGCGATGCACCTTGCATTGTTTGGTTTGTTGATTTGGAGCTCTCTTTATCAAACCGTTGAAATAATGGGTGGTGGAGAAGGTGAAGGTGATGCCATGGGAGCTGTGATGGTCGATACCGGCAGCGCAGCGCAGGAATGGGGACGTATTCAACAACAGAAAAAAGGTCAAACTGATAAACAGAAGAAACCTGAGCCTGTAGTTGAAGAGAAAAAACCAGAGCCTGAACCTGAACCAAATCAGCAAGAAATTGCGAAACAAGAAGAGATTAAGCGTCAGCAGGAAATTCAACGTCAAAAAGAACTTGAAAAACAAAAGCAGCAAGAAATTGAAAAGCAAAAACAGCAACAAGAACTTGCTCGTCAAGAGGCGTTAGAAAAACAGAAACAAGCTGAAGAAGCAAAAGCAAAACAAGCTGCAGAGGCAGCGAAGTTGAAAGCAGAAGCTGAGGCGAAACGTTTAGCGGCTGCAGCTAAACAGGCAGAGGAAGAGGCAAAAGCTAAGGCACAAGCTGAAGCTCAAAAAGCGAAAGAAAAAGCTGAAGCAGATGCTAAAGCGAAGGCTGAGGCAAAAGCGAAAGCCGAGGCTGAAGCAAAAGCCAAGGCAAAAGCTGAGGCAGACGCCAAAGCGAAAGCTGAAGCGGAGGCGAAAGCGAAAGCCGAGGCCGATGCAAAAGCGAAAGCAGAGGCTGAAGCCAAAGCGAAGGCCGAGGCAAAAGCTAAAGCGGATGCAGAAGCTAAAGCCAAAGCCGATGCAGCAAAACGTAAAGCGGATCAAGCAGCTTTAGATGATTTCATGAACGGTGGTGATATCGGTGGTGGTAGCGCATCTAAAGGTGGTAATGCGAATAAAGGCGGTACACAAGGTAGTGGTGCTGGACTTGGGGCTGGAGACGGTGGCAAGGTCGGTGACCAATATGCAGGTGTGATTAAGCGTGAAATTCAACGCCGCTTCTTAAAAGATCCAAGCTTTGCCGGTAAAGTTTGCCGCATTAAAATTCAACTCGGTCGAGATGGTACGATTTTAAGCTACCAACGCGTTTCTGGACCTGATGATATCTGTACTGCAGCATTAAGTGCGGTTGCTAGAACGAAAAAAGTTCCAGCAGCACCATCTGATGCAGTGTATGAGAAGTATAAAGCGCCAGCTATCGATTTTGATATCAATGCTCGATAATTGGTTTTAGGAAAGTAACAACGTTAAAATAAGGTGATTAAATGAAATTGATCAAACGTGTTATGGGGCTATTTGTGGTGATGTTTGCATTTGCAAGCACAGCAATGGCAGAAGATGAAGTTCGAATTGTGATTGATGAAGGTGTTGATGGCGCTCGTCCTATCGCAGTTGTTCCTTTCGCGGGTTCTGCACCTGAAAATATTGGTCAAATTGTTGCAGATGACTTACGTAATAGTGGTAAATTTAACCCAATTCCAGTAAGCCAAATGCCACAACAACCAACGACTGCAGCTGAAGTGAAACCAGAAGCTTGGACTGCTTTAGGTATTGATGCTGTTGTGGTAGGTCAAGTGACATCAACTGGTAGTGGTTATAACATTTCTTATCAGTTAGTTGATACTGTGGGCGCATCAGGTACGCCAGGTGCAGTGCTTGCACAAAATAGCTATACGGTGACTAATAAATGGTTACGTTATGGTGCACATACTGTGAGTGATGAAGTATTTGAAAAATTAACCGGTATTCGTGGTGCATTCAGAACGCGTATCGCTTACGTGGTACAAAAAAATGGTGGCTCACAACCTTATGAAGTTCGCGTAGCAGATTATGATGGTTACAACCAATTTATCGTTAATCGTAGCTCACAACCAATTATGTCTCCAGCTTGGTCTCCAGATGGTAAACGTTTAGCATATGTATCTTTTGAGAATAAAAAATCACAACTTGTTGTACAAGACTTAGGTTCAGGTTCTCGTAAAGTCGTTGCTTCTTTCCCTGGACATAACGGTGCACCAGCATTCTCTCCGGACGGTTCTAAACTCGCATTTGCTTCTTCACAAGATGGTTTATTAAACATCTATGTAATGAGTTCAAATGGAGGAAAACCTACTCAATTAACTAGCGGTGCGGGTAATAATACAGAACCATCATGGTCTCCAGATGGTAGCTCAATTCTCTTTACTTCAGATAGAAGCGGTTCACCACAAGTTTATCGTATGAGCGCAAGCGGTGGTAGCGCGTCACCAGTAGGTGGTCGCGGTAGTGCGCAAATCAGTAGTGATGGTAAAACACTTGTGATGATCAACGGTAATAACAACGTGGTAAAACAAGATCTCACAACTGGTAGCTCTGAAGTATTAAGTACATCTTTCTTAGGTGAAAGCCCAAGTATTTCTCCTAATGGCATCATGATTATTTATAGCTCTACACAAGGGCTAGGAAAGGTGTTACAATTAGTTTCTGCAGATGGTCGCTTTAAAGCGAGTCTTCCAGGAAGTAATGGCCAAGTGAAATTTCCAGCTTGGTCTCCATACTTGACTAAATAAAAAAAACTCATTGAGGAGAAATCTAATGAACAAATTTGTTAAATCATTATTAGTTGCTGGTTCAGTAGCTGCATTAGCAGCATGTAGCTCATCAAACAATGATGCAGCAGGTAACGGTGCTAGCAACAACGGTCAAACTTTCGGTGGTTACTCTGTTGAAGATCTTCAACAACGTTATAACACCGTTTATTTCGGTTTTGACAAATACAACATCGAAGGTGAATACGTTCAAATCTTAGATGCTCACGCGGCATACTTAAATGCAACGCCAGCTTCTAAAGTTGTTGTTGAAGGTCACACTGACGAACGTGGTACTCCAGAGTACAACATCGCTTTAGGTCAACGTCGTGCTGACGCAGTTAAAGGTTTCTTAGTGGGTAAAGGTGTTGACGCTGGTAAAGTATCAACTGTTTCTTACGGTGAAGAAAAACCTGCAGTGTTAGGTCACGATGAAGCAGCATACTCTAAAAACCGTCGTGCAGTGTTAGCATACTAATTTTTAGAGAATCTTGATTCTTATATAAAACGGAGAGCAATGAGCTCTCCGTTTTTCTTTATCTAAAATTTTCTTAAAAATTGACGAGTATTCACACAATTAGCACAATTTCTTCATATTTTTCTTGCGTCAGAAAATAAAATCGGTATTATACGCACCTGTTACGAATTGATGTGGGTCGTTAGCTCAGTCGGTAGAGCAGCGGACTTTTAATCCGTTGGTCGAAGGTTCGAATCCTTCACGACCCACCACTTTTATTTCGAAGAATTCCCAAATGGGTCGTTAGCTCAGTCGGTAGAGCAGCGGACTTTTAATCCGTTGGTCGAAGGTTCGAATCCTTCACGACCCACCATCTATTTTACAGATCATTATTTAACCGGTTGGGTTGTTAGCTCAGTTGGTAGAGCAGCGGACTCTTAATCCGTCGGTCGAGAGTTCGAGTCTCTCACAGCCCACCAGTCAACAATTTATTCCCCCTATTTGTTAATAAATTTACAAAAAAGTAAAATATTTTAAAAATTCTTGACTATATTTGGCGGTTATTATGGTAGAATATCCACAAAGTTAAGTCGGGCATAAAATGTTACAAAATATTCGAATTGTTTTGGTTGAAACATCACACAGTGGGAACATCGGTTCTGCTGCACGAGCGATGAAAACGATGGGATTATCCAATCTCTATTTGGTATCACCAAAGTCAGTGGATGAACAATCTATGGCATTAGCTGCTGGCGCAGATGACCTTGTGCGAAATGCCCAAATTGTTGATACTTTTGAGCAAGCAATAGAAGATTGTTCCTTGGTAATTGGTACCAGTGCGAGATTGCGTCATTTACAGAGTACGTTGATAGAACCGAGAGAATGTGCCGAGAAAGCCTGTGCTCATCAAGGCGAAGTAGCGATTGTGTTCGGTCGTGAGCGTGTTGGGCTCACAAATGAAGAATTACTTAAATGTCATTATCATTTAAATATTCCCGCTAACCCTGAATATTCCTCGCTAAATCTAGCGATGGCAGTTCAGTTGGTAAGTTATGAAATGCGGATGGCATTTTTAGCTAAAGAAAGAACGGAAAGTACACTTTCTACAATAGAAAATATCTATCCGACAGCGCAAGAAATGGAGTATTTTTTTGCGCATACGGAACAGGTATATCAATCACTTGGTTTTATTCAAAATCAAGGTGTTATACAAAAGTTAAGACGGCTTTATAACCGTTCTTCTCTCGAAAAAAATGAATTAAATATTTTGCGTGGAATGTTAAGTGCGGTCGAAAAACGCCTTAATCTGCAAAAAGACTAAAATTGACTATCATAGTCAGATAGGTAAACTATCCAAACGACGATTAATAGGGATGCTTTATGAAACTTACATCTAAAGGGCGATATGCGGTTACCGCAATTTTAGATATCGCATTACACGCAGGGACAGATCCAGTTTGTTTAGCGGATATCTCAGAACGTCAAAATATTTCACTTTCTTATCTTGAGCAATTATTTGCAAAATTGCGTCGTGGTGGATTAGTAAAAAGCGTTCGTGGTCCGGGTGGTGGCTATCGTTTAGCGTTACCAACTGATCAAATTTCTATCGGCATGGTGATTTCAGCCGTAAATGAGAACATTAATGTCACAAGATGCCTTGGTAAAGGAAATTGTAAAGGTGGGGTTGAATGTTTAACTCATACTTTATGGCAAGATTTAAGTGATCGTATTTCTGATTTTTTAGATGAAATTACATTGGCTGAGCTTGTGGAGAAAAAATCAGGAAAACATAAAGCTCACAAAGATTTTGATGATTTGATTGTAGTCAACCAATAATAGGAAAGTAGATCAAAGTGCGGTCAAAATGATGGCATTTTTGGTAGTTATTTAGGAGTGAAAATGAAATTACCAATTTATTTAGATTATGCAGCAACATGTCCAGTTGATGAACGTGTAGCTAAAAAAATGATGGAATATTTAACCATTGATGGTGTATTCGGTAATCCAGCATCTCGTTCACATAAATTTGGCTGGCAAGCTGAAGAAGCGGTTGATATTGCCCGTAATCAAATTGCGGATTTGATTGGTGCAGATTCACGTGAAATTGTATTTACTTCTGGCGCAACAGAAGCAGATAACCTTGCAATTAAAGGTGCGGCGCACTTTTATCAAACAAAAGGTAAACACATTATTACTTGTAAAACTGAGCATAAAGCCGTATTGGATACTTGCCGTCAGTTAGAGCGTGAAGGCTTTGAAGTCACCTATTTAGATCCAGAAGAAGATGGTTTAATCGATCTTGAGAAATTCAAAGCTGCATTGCGTCCAGATACGATTCTTGTGTCAATTATGCACGTGAATAATGAGATTGGTGTGATTCAAGATATTAAAGCAATTGGTGAGCTTTGCCGTGCAAACAAAACCATTTTCCACGTAGATGCAACACAAAGTGTAGGTAAAGTAGAAATCAATCTTGCGGAATTACAGGTTGATTTAATGTCAATGTCTAGCCACAAATTATACGGACCAAAAGGGATTGGTGCATTATATGTATGCCGTAAACCGCGTGTTCGTTTAGAAGCGATTATCCATGGTGGTGGTCATGAACGTGGTATGCGTTCCGGTACATTACCTGTACACCAAATTGTTGGTATGGGTGAAGCTTATCGTATTGCAAAAGAAGAAATGGCGACAGAAATTCCTCGTATCAGAGCTTTACGCGATCGTTTATATAATGGCTTGAAAGAAATTGAAGAAACCTATGTAAATGGTTCAATGGAGCACCGTGTAGCAAATAACTTGAACATCAGCTTTAACTATGTTGAAGGTGAATCATTGATGATGGCATTGCGTGATGTTGCAGTTTCTTCTGGTTCGGCTTGTACTTCAGCGAGTTTAGAACCATCCTATGTATTACGTGCATTAGGTCGTAATGATGAATTAGCACATAGCTCAATTCGTTTCACGCTTGGTCGTTGGACAACGGAAGAAGAAATTGATTACACCATTAATTTAACACGTAATGCAGTAGCAAAACTTCGTGAATTATCGCCACTTTGGGATATGTTCAAAGAAGGCATTGATTTAAATACTATTGAGTGGTCAGCCCACTAATTTTAAAGGCGGTTAGACCGCCTGATAGCAACTTATTTAGGAAAGGAACATAATATGGCATACAGCGAAAAAGTTATCGATCATTACGAAAATCCACGCAATGTTGGTTCAATGGACAAAAAAGATAATTCTGTGGGCACCGGCATGGTGGGCGCGCCAGCTTGTGGTGACGTTATGCAGTTACAAATCAAAGTAAATGACAGCGGCATTATTGAAGATGCAAAATTCAAAACTTATGGTTGTGGTTCTGCGATCGCTTCTAGCTCTTTAATTACTGAATGGGTAAAAGGCAAATCTTTAGATGAAGCAGGTGCAATCAAAAATAGTCAAATTGCGGAAGAACTTGAATTACCACCGGTAAAAGTTCACTGCTCAATTTTAGCAGAAGATGCAATTAAAGCCGCTATTGCTGACTATAAAAATAAACAAGGTAAGTAATCAAAGTGCGGTTGAAAATGACCGCACTTTATCAATTTAAGGATCAGAATATGTCTATAACACTCACTGAAAAAGCGGCACAACGAGTTCGTACTTTTCTTGAAAATCGTGGAAAAGGCATCGGTTTACGCTTAGGTGTGAAAACATCAGGTTGTTCGGGTTTAGGCTATGTGCTTGAATTCGTTGATGTGCTCAATGATGACGATCTTGTTTTTGAGCAGCATGGCGTGAAAGTCATCGTCGATCCAAAAAGCTTAGTTTATTTAAATGGCATTGAGCTAGATTACGTTAAAGAAGGCTTGAATGAAGGCTTTAAATATAACAACCCGAACGTGAAAGAATCTTGTGGTTGTGGTGAGAGTTTCCACGTTTAAGGAATAGAAATGACAAATCCTTTTGCTATTTTTGATTTGCCCGTTGCTTTTAATGTTGATCAAGCCCTTTTATCTGAGCGTTATTTAGTGCTTCAAAAGAGTTTGCATCCAGATAATTTTGTTACAGCAGATGCGCAAGAACAACGCATTGCAATGCAAAAGTCGACAGAAGTTAATGATGCATTAAAAACCTTGAAAGACCCAATTTTACGTGCGGAAGCAATTATTGCGTTAAATACGGGCGAAGCACAGGATTTAGAACAAAAGAGCACGCAAGATGTGGCATTTTTGATGCAGCAATTAGAATGGCGAGAAGAGCTCGAAAATATTGAGCAAAGCCAGGATGAAAATGCATTAGAATCCTTTGCAAAACGCGTTAAAAAAGAAACAAAAGAAATGTTGACCGCACTTGAAGCACAGCTCAATGAGCAACAATGGTCAACTGCTGCACAATTCTGCGATAAATTACGTTTTCTAAAAAAATTGGCGGATGAAATTAGCCAAGTAGAAGAACGTCTATTTGAATTATAATCTTGAGGGCGTTTAATACGCCCTTTTCGCTATTGATAAATGGGCAATCGCCCTAATACTAATGAAATCCGATTATGCAAACTTTAGAACAACTGACTGATGCCTCAAAATCTGCGTGGGGAACCATTTCCCAATGGATTGAGCGTGCTCGTAATCATTGTGAAGTGATTAAAAAAGATCAATCCAGTGCAGAACGTGAGCTTTTCACCATGCAAATGCCCACTTCTTCTCCAATGGGAGCAGTCATTTATGAAACTGGCGGCATTTTAATCCATCATGGTTGGTTGCGTATCTTGGGGTCAGGCAGTTTTAAATTACCCCGTGGATTAATGGACTGGAATTTCAGCAAATCCTTTAATCAATCAGGTGATAAACCCAAATATTTGCTTGTTGCAGACGATGTCATTGGTGGTTATTTTGCTTTAAATGGTGGCTCTTTAGGTTCTAATCTTGGCAAGATTTATTATTTTTCACCAAAAGACTTAACTTGGCATGATTTAAATTTTACCTATACGGATTTCTTAGCTTGGGCATTAAATGGTGACATTGAAGCATTTTACCAAAATCTGTTTTGGCAAAATTGGCAAGAAGATGTAAAACAACTCGATGGTAACCACATGATTGTTTTTACACCAGAGCTTTCAGAAGATAAGACGACTGATATTAATCAGCGTGAACGACGCGAAGTCAACATTGAAACCCATTACAACGCAAGTTTCACCGAACAAGATAAATTTGCACAAGCTTATTCAGTGGCATAACGAGCCCTTAACGAATTAATTATTAGAGATAAAAAGAGATATGGCATTACTCCAAATTGCAGAGCCAGGACAAACGGCTGCACCACATCAACATCGTCTTGCGGTAGGGATTGATTTAGGTACAACAAACTCTTTAGTTGCCGCAGTGCGTAGCGGTCAAGCCACCATTTTGAATGATGAACAAGACAGAAGCCTTGTGCCTTCAGTCGTTTACTATGGTGAGAATGAAAAACTTGTTGGTACAGAAGCATTTGCAAAAGCTGCAATTGATCCTAAAAATACGATTATTTCGGTGAAACGTCTGATTGGACGTAGCCTTGGTGATGTGCAATCTCGTTATACCAATTTACCGTATGAGTTTGTGGCAAGTGAAAATGGGTTGCCATTATTGGTGACACATCAAGGCAAAAAAAGCCCTATTGAAGTCTCTGCGGATATTTTATCTCGTTTAAATCATATTGCAGAACAACGCCTTGCAGGTGAGCTTTCTGGCGTGGTGATTACCGTACCTGCCTATTTTGATGATGCTCAACGCCAAAGTACGAAAGATGCAGCACGTCTTGCAGGGTTGAATGTATTACGTTTATTAAATGAACCCACTGCAGCAGCAGTCGCTTATGGCTTAGATAGCGGAAAAGAAGGTGTCATTGCTGTTTATGACTTAGGTGGCGGTACCTTTGATATCTCAATTTTACGCTTGTCTAAAGGTGTATTTGAAGTCTTAGCAACAGGTGGGGATACCGCTTTAGGTGGTGATGATTTTGACCATTTAATTGCCGATTGGATTGTTGAACAAGCGGGTATTCAACCACAAAATGTAAATGAGCAGCGTGAGCTTTTAAGCTTAGCGACTCAGACTAAAATTGCTTTAACGAGTGAGCAAAGTGCGGTCATTTCTTGGCGCGGATTTGAAGGTGAGTTAAGTCGTGAGCAATTCAATGAATTAATTCATTCATTGGTTAAACGTTCCTTATTAACCTGTCGTCGCGCATTGAAAGATGCGCATGTTGAAGCTGAAGATGTGCAAGAAGTGGTGATGGTGGGTGGCTCAACTCGCGTGCCTTACGTACGTGAACAAGTGGGCGAATTCTTTGGTAAAACCTGTGTAGTGAAGTCGGTAGAGATAGGTACATTTCCAAAATTATCAATCAGATTATAATAATAGTAGGCACGAAGACCACGCAATTCAGCCTCTACCTTCTTTTTCAAATCAGTTGAAAGTTCACTCTTTTCAACTTGATAGATGATGCCATTAACCTTGGAAACGCCTGTAAAATTATAACGCCAAAGAGATAAGACACCTGTATTGTCGGCATCCCAAGTATGATATTGAAGCTGTTGATAACGTCCTCCATCATACCAATCTGTGCCTCGTGTCGGGATACATGCCTCGTCACTGGAACACTCTGAGGTAAAGAACACATACTCACATGTAGGATAACAGTTCACATTATTGCCTTCAGGAGTGTTAGAACCATAGCCTCTTAACGTCGCGTAGGCACCTCCAACAATCGTCGAAATCTCGCTTTCGTTCTTACCATAATCGTCCATCGACACTTTATCATAAAGCTTTTCATTTAGATCTGTGCATGAAACCATCATAGCACTTGCCATGAGAATTGTCGACAAAATGTATTTCGTTTTCATAGATGAACTCCTTAGACAGCACGTCGTATTTATACAAAACATCCACATCAATCTTATCTGTCCTGAAAAGAAAATACGGCTCCCCATTAAGTATCATTCCACGGCCAATAAAGGTTCCGCCTTCTTTTTCGACTTTAGGAAAGTCCACATACTCAGCCGGCAAATCCATGTTATCCTTATGTTTTATAAGGAGCTTTCCATAAGACTCTCCGGAAGTATCAGCTAGAAAAACGTAGTCTTTCCACACAAGTTTCACAACAAATACATCAGTATAAAAATTAGGTATATCCAAATCACAGATGAGGTATTCTGTTTTTATGTTATTTTTCAAGTCAATCTTTGATGCCCAAG
>NZ_CALJRX010000245.1 GCF_937976265.1 uncultured Haemophilus sp. | reverse complement strand
AACCTTTGAAATGGTCGATACGCAGTACATCATAAATCTTGAAGCTTTCTTCAATGCGATGAATCCACCAAGCATAGCCTTGTTTTTTATGCTCTTCCCAAGCGTAAAGCGGGTTGCCCCAAAGCTGCCCCGTTGCACTGAATTGATCGGCAGGAACCCCCGCAACAAAAAGCGGATTACGTTCTTTATCTAATTGGAAGAGTTCTGGTTTTGTCCAAACTTCTACGCTATCTGCCGCCACATAAATCGGCATATCACCGATAATCTTAATGCCCCTTTGATTCGCGTAATCTTTTAATTCGCTCCATTGTTTGAAGAAGAAATATTGCGTCACTTTAAAGTACTGAATTTGATCCGCTAACATCGTGCGATATTTTTCTAATGTCTTTGGATCGCGCGCAACGGCTTTTTTATCATCCCATTTTTGCAAGGCTTGATTGCCGAAATGCTCTTTAATTGCCATAAACTCAGCAAAATCGTCTAGCCACAAGCGGTTGTTTTTTTCAAAATTTTGGAAATCCGCTTGGAATGCTTGATTCGCTAAAAAATTTTTTACTGCGGTTTCTAAAATCGGACGGCGTGCATAGAAGATACGCTCATAATCCACGCTAGTTGGATCATCCCCAAAATTGACTGAAGCATAATCCGCTTCTTTCAACAAGCCCATTTGGGTTAATAGATCAAAATCAATAAGGTGAGTATTGCCTGCAATTGCAGAGAAAGATTGATAAGGAGAATCACCATAACTGGTGGTGGTAAGTGGAAGAATTTGCCAATAAGTTTGTTTAGTTTCAACTAAAAAATCGACAAAATCATAAGCCGATTGCCCAAAGCTACCAATCCCGAATGCATTTGGTAGCGAGGTAATGTGCATAAGAACACCACTTGAACGAGTAAGCATAATATTTCCTCTAGGAAGTTATATTTTGGCACATTCTAACCTAATCGTATTTTTATGCAACAACTTATACGTAAAAGTTTAAAACATTTTCGTAAAAATATGACTAATGTCACATTTTATACGTATAACATTTATGGTTTTATGATATGCTATGGCAACACCTACGGAACGAACGGTCGATAAAAGGATTAAAAATGAGCAAGTACAAGAAGGTTTATAACGATATAAAAACCCAAATTAAAAATGGTAATTTAGCACCGTTGCAAGAACTCCCTAGCGAAAATGAGCTCATGCAAAACTACGGTTTTTCTAAAGATACTATCCGTAAAGCACTTTCTTTACTTGAAATTGATGGCTATATTCAAAAGCAACAAGGCCGAAATTCGATTGTTTTAGAACATGATTTATCTAAACCACAAATACTTTCTGAAATTAAAACTGTTAGTGAATTAAATAGCGCCTCAACACACCAAGTAAAAACCACATTAACCAGCTTGTATATTGTGCAAGGTGAAGAAGAACTGATGCATATTTTTAATGTCGATGATCAGATCGATTTCTACCGTATTGCTCGTCTCCGTGAAATTGATGGTGAAGCCGTTGAATATGAGGTTTCTTATTTTGATCGCCGCATCGTGCCGTTTATTAGTCGAGAAATTGCAGAACATTCTATTTATCACTACTTGGAAAACGAATTAAAATTAAAAATTAGCCACTCACAACGAAAAATTGTCTTTCGCTATGCAAACGAAGAAGAAAAAAATGCGATCGATCTTGGTGAGTATGACATGGTTGTGAATGTGACGAGTACCACTTATTTGGCTGATGGGCGACCGTTTCAATATGGGAGTATTAGTTATCGACCAGATAAAATTGCATTTACATCAACAGCAAAACGACATGTCTAGTTTTTTTGTAAATGATAGGTTGTGATTAAAAAATTCATAAAAAATGCGGTTATTTTTCACCGCACTTTTTGTTTACACTACTTTAACCAAAATTGTCCTTTTAAGAGCTTTCCTAGCGTCATCAGTACTAACCCACCAATCATCAAATTAGCAAAGATAAACGCACCGTTTGCCAACCCGCTCAGTACGTTATGATGAACAAAAGAAACTGCCCCATTCGCTAAAGAAGCTAATCCGAATGAAAAAGACCAGAAACCAATATTCAGCCCTTTTTCACTAATCCAAGGGAAAAGGCGAATTAAAAAGAACATTTGTAAAAAACCGTATCCCCATAATAACTTAACGAAAAGATCGATCTCTCCCCCATTAAGTGATAAGTACGCTGACGAGCCCACGAATGCTGGGGCGAGAATGATCCCCATTGTTGGACGAAATTGTGGTTCAATCTGCAACACGCGTAAACGTTGGAATAATACCGGTTCATAAATAATCCAAGCAATCATCCCTGCACCTAAGAACAAATAGCCTAAATCTTGATAGCCTAGCAAGGCTAATGATGAGGCACTTGTAAAGTTAGTCGCCACAGAGGGCAAATAAAAAGGTGGCAATGTCGATTTTTCCTCAAATGTGCCATCTTTCCATAACGCACTAATACGCACTGAAGCAAACAACAATTGTCCAATTGTCCCGATCCAAATTAATCCCTCACCAATAAGAGGAAACCAACGATACAGAACATCCCCGCTTAACATAGTTGTAATCGGTATTAAGGCGAGAAAAGAGAAACGTATCGGACAACAATATTCATCTCGTACTTCTTGAGAGAAATAAATCATTTTATAAATATAGAGCAAGACGAAAAGTGCCCATACTGAAACAGACGTTACGCCAATAATATCACTCACATTTCGAGAAAAAGAGAGCGTATCGCCCATATGCAACCAGGCTAAAGATAAGGCACTTAAACCTAATGGAATCGCAAAATACCCTGTTGGTAATGGAAATGGTCGTTTATCAGTCATTATTATTCTCCTAAAAATTGATACCTTATAAGATTACCTCTAAATGCATGAATATTGATGTGGATTTATCTCAAAGACTAGAATAAAAATCTCATTTCTCTAAATGAAAGAAAGGGCTAATAAACATTAGCCCTAAATTGAATTTATATATTTTGGATTATTTGCAGATCACTTCTAATCCGCCCATGTAAGGACGTAATACTTCCGGCACTGTAATTGAGCCGTCTGCATTTTGATAGTTCTCAAGCACGGCCACTAATGTACGACCTACTGCCAAACCAGAGCCATTCAATGTATGCACTAAGCGAGTTTTCTTATCCCCTTTCGCTTTGCAACGAGCTTGCATACGACGTGCTTGGAAATCCCACATGTTAGAGCAAGAAGAAATCTCACGATAAGTATTTTGTGCAGGCACCCACACTTCTAAGTCGTAAGTTTTGCAAGAACCAAAGCCCATATCACCGGTGCAAAGTAATACTTTACGATATGGTAAATTTAAAAGTTGTAATACTTTTTCTGCATGGCCTGTTAATTCTTCAAGTGCTTCCATTGATTTATCTGGATCTACGATTTGTACCATTTCCACTTTATCGAATTGGTGCATACGAATTAAACCACGGGTATCACGACCATAAGATCCTGCTTCAGAACGGAAACATGGTGTATGTGCGGTCATTTTGATTGGCAAATCTGCTTCATCAACAATCACATCACGAACAAGGTTAGTTACCGGCACTTCCGCTGTTGGAATTAATGCGTAAGGTTGTTCACCTTCTAGCGCTAAAGTATGGAATAAATCTTCACCGAATTTTGGTAATTGACCTGTACCATAAAGGGTCGCATGGTTGACTAAATAAGGTACATAAGCTTCTAAATAACCATGTTGTTCGGTATGAAGATCTAGCATAAATTGCGCTAATGCACGGTGCATTTTAGCAATTTGACCTTTCATTACCGCAAAACGCGCACCCGCTAATTTAGCCCCTGCTGCAAAATCTAAGCCATTGGCATCTTCACCTAATGACACGTGATCTTTGATCTCAAAATCAAATGTACGCGGCGTACCCCAACGTAAAATTTCTTTATTTTCAGTGTCATCTTTACCTAATGGCACTTCATCTGCCGGGATATTTGGAATGCTTAACGCGATTTGATTGATTTCAGATAACACCGCATCAAGTTGAGTTTTCGCTTCATTAAGCTGTTCGCCCATGTTATCCACTTCAGCCAATAATGGCGCAATGTCTTCACCACGTGCTTTTGCCGCACCAATGGCTTTGGAACGTGCGTTACGTTCTGCTTGTAATGTTTCAGTTTTTACCTGTAAATTTTTGCGTTGTTCTTCTAAGGCGGTAAGTTTTTCCGTATCAAGAATAAAGTTACGTTTTACTTTTAATTTTTCTGCTACTTCAGCCAGATTATTACGGAGTAAATTTGGATCGATCATTGGAATTTCCTATTTTTCATTATGAAACAGATACCTTTATTCTAGCGTGCTTTCGCCAAATAAACCAGTTAAAAGCCTGATTTTTCTTTTATTAACTCTTTCAAAAACATCAAATTTTATGACCGCACTTAGCCATGATTTAATTTTGTGATCTCTGTCAAATTCTGAGAATGAGACACTAGAAACAGCAAAAAAAAGTTCTATAATGAAAATGAACGTTAACCAAGAGGAGTAACCTATGTTTCCTGAATTTCGCGATTTAATCACTAAGCTTAAAAACAAAGATGCTTATTTTGATCGCTTGTTTGAAAAGCACAATGCATTAGACCAAGATATCAAAAATAAGATTGATAACATAGAACTCGCTACTCATACGGAAATTGAGAACTTGAAAAAAGAAAAATTACGGATTAAAGACGAGCTCTATCAATACTTGAAAAAGAAAGCTGCTGAGTAATTTGGTTTAATGTGAAGGCAAAGTGCGGTGAAATTTACCGCACTTTTTTGTTTTAAGAGGTTTTGCTTTTTTGAGAGCCAAGATAAATCGCCACTAATGTCAGCACTGCCCCTGCCCATTGCCAATGATTGATAGGCTTATCCAAGCCAAAATAATCAATCACGAGCGCCACCACCGGTTCAGAAAGAAGCAATAAACCGGTTAAGCCTAACGATAAATAAGGAATAGTATAAGCAATCATGCCCCAGGCGACACATTGCATTACCGCACCATAAATGAAGACCAATCCCCAATCGGTGAAAGTCGTAGGATAAAGATTATCAGAATTAAAAATCAGCGAAGGAATAATTAAGACGAAAGCACCACTCAAACTTAGAATAAACATTAACGAAAATAAAGCGGTGGGTTCTTCTTCATGTACCTTTTTAATCATAATCATGGAAGCAGCAAGCATGCCGGCAGAAATGAGCCCAATGATAATGCCGTACATCCCTTCAAAATTATGCTGTAGCTCTTCCCCTGAGATTAAGACAACACCAACAACTGCTAAAAAAAGGCTTAATATTTGTAACTTACTTTGGCGTTCACCAAAGAAAAAATAGCCAATTGCTGCCAAAAAGAAAATCTGCAAGCTATTCAGCAACGTTGAAATACCCGGCCCTACCGCATATACACTTTCATGCCAAAAAGATAAATCAAAAGCTAAAAAGATCCCGGCTAATATCGCATACATCATCGCTTTGCGGCTTTTAGGAAAACGCTGTCTTTTTAATTTCATTAAGAACCAGAAAATAAAAGAGGCAATAAGTAAGCGCCAAAACGCAATGGCATAACCACCCACTGGCACAAACTTAACAATTAGGCTTCCTAAACCGAATAGTACGCAGCCCACGACTAACATTGGCGCAGCGTAAGATTTTACTTTATCCATTAAATAAACATCGCCCAGACCGGCAAGCTACTAGCCATAAAGAACAAAATGAGTAAGCTGTTATAGCTGAGTTTCCATTTATTTACACTGTGTAAAAGCAATACAGCAGCCATCACTAAATGAAGAACAAAATAAATCCCGTATGCTAAAACACCATTAAAACTGACCGCACTTACACCTTGATAAATAATAAAAATCAGTACTGCCAACGCATTAAGTGCAAGCAGTAAAATCATCAATAATGGCAGCAACGCAATGAAACCTTGCAGACGATTACGAGAAACAGACAAACATAAATTCGCTAACAATACGCCCATTAAAGCTTGTGCCAGTGGGTTATATTGCACGAAATTCAGTGTTGGATTGCCAAAGAAAATCATTAAATAGGCGATTACACCAAATCCACTCACCAAAGATGCCATTAAGAGAAAACCACGGCGAGCGATTTCATCTTTAGGTTGTTTCCACACTGCATATACGGCAGATAATCCGCATAAGCTGACAATATCAGTCATCACGTAATGATGTGGTGAAGCCAAGCTCATCCCTAACCACACAAACCAATAAAGCGCAAAACAAACATTTGCTTTGATTAAACGTCCACGCTGCCCTGGGCAAATTTCCCCTTTAATAAAGGCAACTAAACAAAGCAATTGCGCAATCAGCACGCCAAAGGCTAAATGAGGAATCAATTTTTCAGCAAGTTGCAACGATTCTATAAAAAAATCGACCATTAATAGCAACCCAATTGGCAATATCGCAAGAAATGCGGCCAAGGGTTTAGATTGTTCTTCTGACATAAAATTCTCGATTAGAAAAAGAAGGCGTCATTATGCCAAAATTTACGGCTTTTTTTAATGGCTTTCGTGCATTTTGCCTCATTCCCTTTTAAAATAAGCAAAATGATAACCGCACTTTAGGAACCACAAAAAAATGCTATTAAGCGTACTTTATATTATTGGGATTACCGCCGAAGGAATTACCGGCGCATTAGCCGCTGGACGAGAAAAAATGGATATTTTCGGGGTCATTATTATCGCCTGTGTCACGGCGATTGGCGGTGGTACAGTACGCGATGTATTATTAGGGCACTACCCTGTTGGCTGGGTTAAACATCCTGAATATTTCATCAACTCTACGCGCCTGACAAATAATGTCATACATGGATTCTACATCGAATCAACAAGCGGTATAGGAAACATTGCATACGCTACTATAACGCAACTGAATGTCTACTTCCGCTTTAAAAGCAAATCGAAGTCTACCGACAAGACCGGTATGAATTCCTATGCCGGCACACAAGAAGTGATGCAACGCACTAACTTCGTCAACAACAAATCTACTATGAAGAAACTTGTTGATGACGAGACATGCACATATCTGAAGACCCCTGCAGGAATATTCACAGAGATGACACTCCCTGTAGAACAAATTTGTGGAGGACATGCCAATGACACAATCAACAGTGCAGAGATTACTCTTCAACGCATAAGAAACTCAGTAGAGTCAAAGTATACATATGATATACCAGCAACAGTATTGATGATTCCT
>NZ_CALJRX010000244.1 GCF_937976265.1 uncultured Haemophilus sp. | reverse complement strand
GAAACCGTATAGCCAATGGCTTTGTCTCGCTCAAAGTTTTGCGCCAATAATTCACCATATTCTGTCTCTTTCTCCCAGCCTTGATGAAAGCTAACAGTAATCTCTAATTCAGGTAAAAATAACTGGCAGGTTTTTTCAATTTCTGGACGTAAGGCTTCAGCGTATTCAGCTCGCCAATCACTCACTTGGTGGGCTAATTTAGCTAATTCAATATCCCATATTTTTATTGCTGAATAAGGCTGGTTTTGACTTAGTGCAGCATTCCGCTGTTTTAATAAGCGGTTTAATGCGACCCAAGAGGAATGAAAACTGTTATGGTGGTGGAATAAGCCCCAATCTAAAAAAGCGCGTCGAAAACTCGGCCCGCCATTTAATAGGGTCAGTCCTTCTGGTGTAATTAATTGCATGGGTAAAAGGTGAGCGAGATCGGCAATTTTATTGCCGTCTTCACCGTTTATTTTCGCAATGGTATTACCTTGACGAAGTTTTTGTAAGCCAACAGACCATTGATGCTGACTTTCTTGAATTTGGCCAAAAAGCGTGAAATGAGGTTCGTCGTAAGAAATGATGCGATTTGCGACCGCACTTTTGAAAGAGCGTCCATGTCCGAGATAAAAAATGGCTTCTAATAAGCTCGTTTTTCCACTGCCGTTATTGCCGACTAAAAAGTTAAAGCCGTGATCAAATTCAAGATCCACGGCATTTAAATTTCTAAATTTTTCAACAATTAAGCGGGAAATGGCCATTATTTCTAGAGGCGCATTGGCATAATGACGTATTCTGCACTTGCATCTTCGCTGTTTTCAATTAAGCAGCTTGATGACGCATCAGTGAGGCGAATACGTACTTGTTGGCATTTTAAGGCGTTCAATACATCTAAAATGTAAGTCACATTAAAGCCCACTTCCATTTCTTCGCCTTGATAATTTACATCTACGATTTCTTCTGCCACTTCGTGTTCAGGGTTAGATGCGGTAATTTTAAGTTGGTTTTCACTTAAGTTTAAACGCACGCTACGTACACGTTCATTTGAAAGGATAGAAGCACGTACAAAGGCTTGTTTTAAGGTTTCCCAGTTACCTTCTACGATACGAGTTGCATTACGTGGTAATACACGACGGTAATCAGGGAAACGACCATCAATGAGTTTTGAGGTAAACACAATGTGGTTTAAGTGAATACGAAGATTATTCGTACCGATTTGCAAACGAGCAAGTTCGTCACTGCTTTCTAATAAGCGATTTAGTTCTAATACACCTTTGCGAGGGAGAATAACTGAATGAGTTTGCAGATCTTGATCTAATTCGATCGTACAAACGGCAAGACGGTGACCGTCAGTTGCAACAGTACGTAATAAATTACCTTCCGTTTCAAATTTCATGCCGTTTAAGAAATAGCGGGCATCCTGGTTTGCCATTGAAAATTGGGTGGCTTCAATTAAGCGACGCAAGGTGCTTTGCGGTAACGCAAAATCCACTTCGGATTGCCAATCCGTTAGATTTGGATATTCTTCAGCGGGCAGCGTAGTGAGATTAAACTTACTGCGACCAGACTCTACAATGGCGCGATCTTCTTCAAAGGTAACTGTAATTTCAAATTCATCTGATAGCGTGCGGCAAATATCTAAGAATTTTTTAGCCGGAATGGTGAATTCGCCATCAGCGGTTGAAGAAGAAAGTTGAGTATAGCTAGAAAGCTCAACTTCAAGGTCTGTACCTGTAATGGTTAAACGGTTATCTTCAATTTGTAATAACACGTTATTTAATACAGGAATATTCGGACGATTGCTCAATACGCCACAAACTTGCTGTAAGGGTTTTAATAGATTTTCTCTTGAAATGCTAAATTGCATCATTGGCTCCTTATGCAGATAATGTGCGAATTAAATTCGCCCAATCTTCTTGAATACTGCTGTCTTTTTCACGGAATTTTGGCACTTCACGGCAGGCATTTAAAACTGTCGTATGGTCTCGTTCAAAGGCACGGCCAATTTCCGGTAAGCTTTTATTGGTTAATTCTTTTGCTAACGCCATCGCAACTTGGCGTGGGCGAGTGACGGATCTTGCTCTGCTTTTTGATTTTAAATCCGCCACTTTAATTCGATAGTATTCTGCCACGACTTTCTGAATATTTTCAATGGTTACCAAACGTTCTTGTAAGGCGAGAATATCTTTTAATGTGTCACGGACAAAATCAATATCAATCTGACCACCTTTGAAGTCTTGCATCGCTTTCACACGGTTTAACGCACCTTCTAATTCACGAACATTGGTGCGTAAGCGTTGGGCAATAAAGAATGCGACTTCTTCTGGCAGCTCCATATGATGTTCTTCTGCTTTTTTCAGCAAAATCGCAACACGAGTTTCTAAATCAGGTGGTTCAATCGCAGTGGTTAAACCCCAGCCGAAACGAGATTTTAGGCGTTCTTCAATTTTCTCAATTTCTTTTGGATAGCGGTCAGAGGTCAAAATAATTTGACGGCCAGTTTCAAATAAATTATTGAAAATATGGAAAAATTCTTCTTGTGTTTTTTCTTTTTCTGCGAAGAATTGAATATCATCCACTAATAATGCATCAAGAGAACGATAGAATTTTTTGAATTGATCCATTTTATTATCACGCATCGCTTTGACCATGTGCTGCATAAAATTATTAGCATGGATATAAAGCACGCGGGCATTCGGTTTATTCGCTAAAATGCCATTACCGATTGCGTGTAATAAGTGGGTTTTACCTAAACCTGTACCCCCATATAAAAAGAATGGGTTTGCTGTTGGTTCACCTGGTGCAAGCGCAAGTTTTTGACCTACTGCTCGGGCGAGTTGGTTTGATTTACCTTCAACAAAGTTTTCAAATAAATGCTTACGATTTAGATGTGATTCAAATTTAGTTGGCACATCAGATTCTTGCTGAAAACTCACCGCACTTTCTTGATGATTAGCTGCTTGGCTAGGGGCGGATTCAACTGCTTTTGGAGCCGGTTTTACTCCCTCTTTTACGATAATTTGTAAATTTGGATTTTTAGCAAGGGCTTGGCAAATTTGATGAATTTGAGCCAAATAATGATTTTCCACCCAGCTTTTTACAAACATATTGGACGCATATAACACCACTTGATCTTGCGAGATGACATCCGCTTGTAATGGGCGTAACCAAGTGCTGAGATCCATCGGGGAAACCTGATCTTGTAGTTGAGATAAGCAATCTTGCCATAGGTTGGAAAGGCTCACGATAAATTATCCTTATGTTATATGCGTATAAAATAAAAGCCGCAAAAGTGCGGTTAAAAATCGAAGAGAATTTTACAATAATTTAGGCAAAAGATCTTCTGTTGCTCATCAAAAAAAGACAAAAAGGTTGCTTGAGATTTTGCCCAAAATCCGTATAATCCCCACGATTTTAGAAGAAACGGAAGATTATTTCTGAATTTTCTCTTTTCTTATTTGACGAAAGCCCAATTTATGATTAAAATTGCGGTCTATTTTTTATAACCCTTGTTGTGTTTTGAATATCAAAACAGTAAACCATTTTGATTTAGGTAGATTACAATGAAACGTACATTTCAACCTTCTGTATTAAAACGTAGCCGTACTCACGGTTTCCGTGCTCGTATGGCAACTAAAAACGGCCGTCAAGTTTTAGCTCGTCGTCGTGCTAAAGGTCGTAAGAGTTTATCTGCATAATCACCTCTTTTAGTGATTAAGCTAAACTTCTCTCGGGAGTTACGATTGTTAACTCCCTCTCAATTCAAAAATGTCTTCGAACAACCGTTTCGAGCAAGCACCCCTGAAATTACCATTCTCGCACGCAAAAATAATCTTGAGCATCCACGCTTAGGTTTAACTGTGGCTAAAAAACATCTTAAACGAGCGCATGATCGTAATCGTATCAAACGTTTAGTTCGTGAAAGTTTTCGTTTATCTCAACATAATTTGCCCTCTTGTGACTTTGTCTTTGTGGCGAAACGTGGCATTGGTCAGCTTGATAATCAAACGTTTTTACAAACTTTGGATAAATTATGGGCACGTCACATTCGTTTGGCACAAAAATCCTCATCGCTTTAATTAAGTTTTATCAAGTAGCGATTAGCCCTTTAATTGGGCCGCGTTGTCGTTTTGTGCCAACCTGTTCTTGTTATGGTATTGAGGCGTTAAAAACACATGGATTGTTAAAAGGTAGTTGGCTTACGCTAAAACGTGTATTAAAATGTCACCCCTTAAGCGCCGGTGGATTCGATCCTGTTCCGCCGAAAAAGATTAATAATAACGATGAGAAAAAATAATGGACTCAAGACGTAGCCTATTAGTGCTTGCACTACTCTTTATTTCTTTCCTTGTTTATCAGCAATGGCAACTTGATAAAAATCCACCGGTTCAACAACAGACCACGGAACAAACAACAACCGCCTCTTCTGATGTACCGGCAAGTTCTTCTTCATCTGCCGAAGTAGTGGCAGACTCACAAACCAAAGGTCACATTATTACATTAGAAAATGATGTGTTACGTTTGAAAGTGGATACATTAGGTGGTGACGTA
>NZ_CALJRX010000243.1 GCF_937976265.1 uncultured Haemophilus sp. | reverse complement strand
CCGTTCGTGGTGTTGTAATGAACCCTGTCGATCACCCACATGGTGGTGGTGAAGGCCGTACTGGTGAAGCTCGCGAACCGGTTAGCCCATGGGGTACTCCTGCTAAGGGCTACCGCACTCGTAATAACAAACGCACGGATAACATGATTGTTCGTCGTCGTTACTCAAATAAAGGTTAATTAGTATGGCTCGTTCATTAAAAAAAGGCCCATATGTAGACCTGCATTTGCTGAAAAAAGTAGATGCTGCTCGTGCAAGCAACGACAAACGCCCAATTAAAACTTGGTCACGTCGTTCTACCATTTTGCCTGATTTCATCGGTCTGACTATCGCTGTTCACAACGGTCGCACTCACGTGCCTGTATTCATCAGCGACAACATGGTTGGTCATAAATTAGGTGAGTTCTCATTGACCCGTACCTTTAAAGGCCACTTGGCTGATAAAAAGGCTAAAAAGAAATAAGGTGAATCATGAGAGTAAATGCACAACATAAAAATGCCCGTATTTCAGCTCAAAAAGCTCGTTTGGTAGCTGATTTGATTCGTGGTAAAGACGTTGCCCAAGCTTTAGACATTTTGACTTTCAGCCCTAAAAAAGGTGCTGAACTGATTAAAAAAGTATTGGAATCAGCTATTGCAAATGCCGAGCACAATAACGGTGCCGACATTGATGAGTTGAAAGTGGTAACTATCTTTGTTGACAAAGGTCCAAGCTTGAAACGTTTCCAAGCTCGTGCCAAAGGTCGCGGTAACCGCATTGAAAAACAAACTTGTCATATCAACGTGACAGTGGGCAACTAAGGAAAAGCTATGGGACAAAAGATTAACCCTACAGGCTTTCGCCTGGCGGTAACTAAAGACTGGGCTTCAAAATGGTTTGCTAAAAGCACCGACTTTTCTGCTGTTTTGAAACAAGATATTGATGTTCGTAACTACCTGCGTAAAAAATTGGCGAATGCTTCTGTTGGTCGCGTAGTTATTGAGCGTCCTGCAAAATCTGCACGTATTACCATCCACTCTGCCCGTCCGGGTGTGGTAATTGGTAAAAAAGGTGAGGATATCGAAGTTTTGAAACGTGATTTGCAAGCCCTGATGGGTGTGCCCGTTCATGTCAATATTGAAGAAATCCGTAAACCTGAATTGGATGCGCAAATTATTGCTGATGGTATTGCACAGCAATTAGAAAAACGTGTTCAATTCCGCCGTGCTATGAAGCGCGCGATGCAAAATGCTATGCGTTCAGGCGCAAAAGGCATCAAGATTATGACTTCAGGTCGTCTGAATGGTGCAGATATTGCTCGTAGCGAATGGTATCGTGAAGGTCGCGTACCGCTGCATACTTTGCGTGCAAACGTAGATTATGCAACTAGCGAAGCTCATACTACTTATGGCGTGCTGGGTTTGAAAGTTTGGGTCTATACTGAAGGCAATGTAAAGACTTCAGTTAAACCTGAGCATGAAAAGAAACAAAGAAAGGCAGGTGGACGTAATGCTGCAGCCAACTAGACTGAAATACCGCAAGCAACAAAAAGGTCGCAATACTGGTATTGCTACTCGCGGTAACAAAGTAAGTTTCGGTGAGTTCGGTTTGAAAGCCGTTGGTCGTGGTCGTTTGACTGCCCGCCAAATCGAAGCTGCTCGTCGTACAATGACTCGCCACATTAAACGTGGTGGTCGTATTTGGATTCGTGTATTCCCTGATAAACCAATTACTGAAAAACCTATTCAAGTTCGTATGGGTGGCGGTAAAGGTAACGTGGAATATTACATTGCCGAAATCAAACCAGGCAAAGTGTTGTATGAAATGGATGGTGTTCCAGAGGCTTTGGCTCGTGAAGCATTTGAATTGGCTGCTGCCAAATTGCCTATTCCTACGACCTTTGTAGTAAGACAGGTAGGTCAATAATGAAAGCAAATGAATTGAAAGACAAATCTATTGAGCAATTAAATGCAGATTTGTTGGACTTGTTGAAAGCTCAGTTTGGCTTACGTATGCAGAACGCAACTGGTCAATTGGGTAAACCAAGCGAATTAAAACGTGTACGTCGCGATATTGCTCGTATTAAAACCATTTTAACTGAAAAAGGTGCTAAGTAATGAGCGAAGCTAAAAATGTTCGTACTTTGCAAGGCAAAGTGGTAAGCGACAAAATGGACAAAACTGTCACAGTGTTAGTTGAGCGTAAAGTAAAACACCCTCTGTACGGTAAAATTATCCGTTTATCAACTAAAATCCATGCCCATGATGAAAATAATCAATATGGAATTGGTGATGTAGTAGTAATTGCGGAATCTCGTCCACTGTCAAAAACCAAATCTTGGGTTGTTAAAGAACTGGTTGAGAAAGCACGTACTGTTTAAAAATTAAGACAGTTGGCTTTAATAAGAAACGAAGTATTGCGCCAAAGTGAATTTGCGTGTAAACTTCGTTTCTTATCTTTCAGTTTCTTCTGGAAGTTTCTTCCCTTCGGGATCCAAGACTGGTTTACTAGAACCGTGATGGTTTCATTTTAGTTAGCTTAATTTAAATAGGTGAGCGAGCTATATGAAAATGGTAAATTAAGTTGGTTAATTTAAAGGTACTAATATGATTCAAATGCAGACCATCTTAGATGTGGCTGATAACTCTGGTGCGCGTCGTGTGATGTGTATCAAGGTATTGGGCGGATCTAAGCGTCGCTACGCTTCTGTTGGCGATATTATTAAAGTCGCAGTTAAAGATGCGGCCCCACGTGGTCGCGTCAAAAAAGGTGATGTGTACAATGCAGTTGTTGTTCGTACTGCTAAAGGTGTGCGTCGTCCTGATGGTGCGTTGATTAAATTCGATAACAACGCCGCCGTGTTGTTAAACAATAAACTTGAACCTCTGGGTACCCGTATTTTTGGTCCGGTAACCCGTGAGTTGCGTACTGAGCGATTTATGAAAATCGTTTCATTGGCGCCTGAAGTGTTATAAGGAATAGCGCGATGAATAAAATCATTAAAGGTGACCAAGTTGTTGTGATCACTGGTAAGGATAAAGGTAAGCAAGGTCAAGTGGTTCGCGTATTGGGTGGTAAAGTTGTTGTTGAAGGTGTTAACGTTGTTAAACGTCACCAAAAACCTAATCCGATGCGTGGTATTGAGGGTGGTATTGTTTCGAAAGAAATGCCGTTGGATATTTCTAATGTTGCAATCCTGAATCCTGAAACTAATAAAGCAGACCGTGTTGGTATTAAACTGATTGAAAATGAAGGCAAAGTGAAGCGCGTTCGTTTCTTCAAATCAAATGGCTCTGTTATTGGAGCATAAGGAGATAACATGGCTCGTTTGAGAGAGTTTTATAAAGATACAGTTGTTCCTGAATTGGTTAAACAGTTTGGTTACAAGTCAGTAATGGAAGTTCCTCGTATTGAAAAAATTACTTTAAATATGGGGGTTGGAGAGGCTGTTGCTGATAAAAAAGTTATGGAGCATGCGGTATCTGATTTAGAAAAAATTGCTGGTCAAAAACCAGTAGTTACTGTTGCTCGTAAATCTATCGCTGGCTTTAAAATTCGCGATAATTATCCTGTAGGTTGCAAAGTAACATTACGTCGTGATCAAATGTTCGAATTTTTGGATCGTTTGATTACTATTGCATTACCTCGAGTGCGTGACTTCCGTGGTGTAAGTGGCAAATCTTTTGATGGCCGTGGCAATTACAATATGGGTGTTCGCGAGCAAATCATTTTCCCGGAAATTGAATACGATAAAATTGATGCTTTGCGTGGTTTGAATATTACTATTACAACTACTGCAAAAACTGATGAAGAAGCGAAAGCTTTGTTGTCACTGTTCAAGTTTCCGTTTAAAGGATAATCATGGCTAAGAAAGCACTTATTAATCGTGAGCTGAAACGTCAAGCTTTGGCGAAAAAGTTTGCAGCTAAACGTGAGGCAATTTTTGCTGTTATTAATGATGCGAATGCGACTGAAGAGGAGCGTTTTGAAGCTCGTCTGAAATTCCAATCCATTCCACGTAATGCAGCTCCTGTACGTCAACGTCGTCGTTGTGCTTTGACAGGTCGTCCTCGTGGTACTTTCCGTAAATTCGGTTTGGGTCGTATTAAAATCCGTGAAATCGCTATGCGTGGCGAGATTCCGGGTGTTGTTAAAGCTAGCTGGTAATAGGAGTATTAATAATGAGTATGCATGATCCTATTTCCGATATGTTGACTCGTATTCGTAATGCGCAACGTGCCAATAAGGTAGTAGTTGCCATGCCTTCTTCCAAATTAAAGTGTGCAATTGCAAAAGTCTTGAAAGAAGAGGGTTATATCGAGGATTTTTCGGTTTCTGCTGATGCGAAACCGGTATTGGAAATTCAATTGAAATACTATGCAGGTCGCCCTGTGATTGAGCAAATTAAACGTGTTTCACGTCCAGGTTTGCGTATTTACAAAG
>NZ_CALJRX010000242.1 GCF_937976265.1 uncultured Haemophilus sp. | reverse complement strand
CCGGATATTGATATTCACCTTTCTGTACAAGCGAATGCGGTAAACTGGGCAACGGTAAAATTCTGGAAACAAATGGGGTTAACTCGTGTGATTTTATCGCGCGAATTATCCATTGAAGAGATCGCTGAAATTCGCCAACATGTGCCCGATATCGAACTCGAAATCTTCGTACACGGTGCGTTATGCATGGCGTATTCCGGCCGTTGCTTACTTTCTGGCTATATCAACAAACGTGACCCAAACCAAGGTACTTGCACGAATGCTTGCCGCTGGGAATATAAAATGGAAGAAGGCACCACGGATGAAGTGGGCAACATCGTACCGAAAATCGATCCCGCTCAACAAATCGAAGTGAAAAATGTCGCACCAACCTTGGGCGAAGGTGCGGTAACGGATAAAGTTTTCCTTTACACCGAATCACAAAAGCCCGATGAGCAAATGACCGCTTTTGAAGATGAGCACGGCACTTACTTTATGAACTCAAAAGACCTGCGTGCAGTACAACACGTGGAAAAATTGACCGCACTTGGCGTCCATTCTTTAAAAATCGAAGGTCGTACTAAATCATTCTATTACTGCGCAAGAACCGCACAAGTTTACCGCAAAGCCATTGATGATGCGGCAGCAGGCAAACCATTTGATGAAAGCTTAATGGATACGTTGGAATCCCTTGCGCATCGTGGTTATACCGAAGGTTTCTTACGTCGCCATACGCACGATGAATACCAAAATTACGAATATGGCTACTCTATCTCTGAACGCCAACAATTTGTCGGTGAATTTACCGGTAAACGTAACGAGCAAGGTATGGCTGAAGTGGCAGTAAAAAACAAATTCTTGCTGGGTGATGAAGTAGAAATGATGACACCACAAGGCAACATCGTCTTTAAGATTGAAAAAATGCTCAATCGCAAAAACGAAAATGTGGAAGCCGCACTTGGCGATGGCCACTTTGTCTTTTTAGATGTGCCACAAGACGTCCAACTTGATTATGCATTGTTGATGCGTAACTTGGTCAACACTAACACACGCAATCCACACAATTAATTTGTTAAAAAATTGTTGCATTTGTTAATGAATGCACTATAATACATCCCATACCTGATTTGTTAATTCAACAACTCATAGTATGACTCCAAATATTTTGCCCTTTCACCTTTTTGAAAGGGCTTTTTTTCTTGTTCTTTCCTCCGAATAGCTCTAGACTATGCCCCATTTTTAGCTTTCATGATTTACAATTATGCGTGTTTCTGACTTTCATTTTGACTTACCAGATGAGCTGATTGCTCGTTACCCTAAAGAAGATCGCTCTTCTTGTCGCTTGTTACAACTTAATGGCGAAAACGGAGAAATTTCTCACCGCACTTTTACCGATGTATTGGATTTAATCGACGAAGGCGATTTGTTGATTTTTAACAATACGCGCGTAATCCCTGCTCGTATGTTTGGTCACAAAGCCAGTGGCGGAAAAATTGAAGTGTTGGTTGAACGTGTTTTAAGTGAACATCATTTCTTGGCGCATATTCGTTCGTCAAAAGCGCCGAAAGAAGGGGCTGAATTATTTTTAGGTGAAGATAAGCTCGGTGAAAATAATGGCGTAAAAGCGATTATGATCGGTCGTCAAGATGCCCTTTTTGAAGTGGAATTAGCGGATAAAAGTCGTAATGTGCTTGATGTGTTACAAGAAATCGGTCATATGCCTTTGCCGCCTTATATTGATCGCCCTGATGAAGAAGCGGATCAAGAATGCTATCAAACCGTGTATAACAAAGTGCCTGGTGCAGTGGCGGCACCAACGGCAGGCTTGCATTTTGATGATGAGCTTTTACAAAAATTACACGAAAAAGGCGTTAATTTTGAATTTGTGACTTTGCACGTGGGCGCAGGTACATTCCAACCCGTACGTGTTGAAAATATCGAAGATCACATTATGCACGCGGAATATGTGGAGCTTTCTCAAGAAGTCTGCAATGCCATTATTGAAACGAAAAAAGCGGGGAAACGTGTCATTGCGGTAGGCACAACATCAGTGCGTTCTGTTGAAACCGCTGCTCTATCTGCAGAAGAAAATGGCAACCCAGATTTAATTGAACCTTATTTTTCTGATACGTCTATTTTTATTTACCCGGGCAAATCATTCCGTGTGGTGGATGCGTTAATTACCAACTTCCACTTGCCGGAAAGTACATTGATTATGTTGGTGTCTGCCTTCGCAGGCTTTAGCCACACCATGAACGCCTATAAAAGTGCGGTCGAAAATCGCTATCGTTTTTTCAGTTATGGCGATGCGATGTTCATTACTAAAAATCCCAATGTGGAAGGACTGGAATAAGAAAAATGGGTGGTTAAATGCCACCCATTTTTTTAAACCCAACCTTTTGCTCTAAACGCTTTTAATACTTTAACAAACACTTTCATCTCATCCGGTGTACCAAGCGTGAGACGATTCCATCCTTGGATAGGCAAAAACTCCCGTCCCACCAAAATAGAATGGGCTTTCATGCGTTCTTGATAAGTTTTTACATCCCCCTTAATCTCATGGAAAATAAAGTTACCATTAGATGGTGCAAATTTTAAGCCAAGCTCTGTTAAGGCATTTTGAACAATTTGACGTGAGGCAGCATTACTTTGGAAACTCAACTGTGCAAAAGTTTTATCTTGTAAAGAGGCCACTGCTGCCACTGCACCCGCAAGATTTGTGTTATCCAATGGCATAAATTTTTCCACTTCTTCAACCACTTCTGGCTGAGCAAGTAAATATCCTACACGATAGCCAGCTAACGCATAAAACTTAGAGAAAGTCCGAGTGACTAATACATTTTTCAAGCCTTCTTTAACCAATGTCATACCTGTTTCAAAAGCTGGATCTTCCACAAAGTCTGCATAAGCTTCATCTACCAGAAAATAGCTATTTTTAGAAAATGATTTAATCCAAGGGAAAAGTGTTTTAGCTGGTGTAATCACTGATGTTGGATTATTTGGATTACATAAATAGAAAATCGTCACACCATCAAATGCTTCTGCGGCGTTTTTTAATTTCGCTAAATCAAAAGAAAAATCATCTGCAAGCGGCACTTTCACAACAGGCACGTTTAACGCTTTTGCATATAATTCTGCATAATTAAAGGTTGGATCCGGCATCACAAGTTGAACCGCTTGTTTTGCATTTTGAGCCTTAACGATCAATGCTTGAACGGCAGCTTGAATATTTTCTGAAGAACCATTCCCTAATGAAATGAAACTTTCAGCAACATTGTGTTTAGCGGCTAGTTGCGTAATAACTGCAGCACGTTGATCATCTGGATAATATGAACCGATTGCTAAATTATTCACAATCGCTTGTTTTGCTTTTTCCGACATCCCTAACGCATTCTCATTAAAATTGAGACGTAATACTTTCGTTGAAGTTGCCTTTGGCACCTGATTTTCTGCCATCAATTTTGGTGCCAATGCCATACCTAACGCTGTAGTACCTGCTAATTTAAAAAGTGTTCTCCGTTGCATAATTGCCTCCCGATCTAAAATATAATTATTCACTTAAAATGCATTTTTATTCATATTAGCAGAAAAATTTACTTCTGCAAGAGATTTTTTGACTTATTAAATCACACCGCATAAAATGCTCTCTCACAAAGATTGTTAAGCCTGTGAAAACAAGACAGGCTTTTTTATTACAAAAAAATCTTCGAACTGTTTATTCGTTGAGGAAAGAAAATGAAATATGAATTAGATAAAACCAGCGGCAGTGCGCGTCGTGGTCGCTTGGTGTTTGAACGTCCACAAGGCACGTTCAGCGTTGAGACCCCTGCGTTTATGCCAGTGGGCACTTATGGCACGGTAAAAGGCATGACACCAGAAGAAGTTCGTGCGACAGGTGCAGAAATTTTGCTTGGTAACACGTTCCATTTATGGCTTCGTCCTGGACAGGAAGTGATGCGTAAACACGGTGATTTACATGATTTTATGCAATGGCATCGTCCGATTTTGACTGACAGTGGCGGTTTCCAAGTATTCAGTTTAGGTAAATTACGTAAAATCACCGAAGAAGGCGTGAAATTCCAAAACCCAATTAACGGTGAGCGCATTTTCCTTTCACCTGAAAAATCCATGGAAATTCAATATGATTTAGGTTCTGACATCGTGATGATTTTCGATGAATGTACGCCTTATCCGGCGACTTTCGATTATGCGAAAAAATCCATGGAAATGTCTCTTCGTTGGGCAAAACGCAGCCGCGATCGCTTTGATGAATTAGGCAATAAAAATGCGCTATTCGGTATTATTCAAGGCGGCGTATTTGAAGAATTACGCAAAGTATCATTAGAAGGTTTAGTGAATATTGGCTTTGACGGTTATGCGGTGGGCGGTTTAGCGGTAGGCGAACCTAAAGAAGACATGCACCGCATTTTAGAATACATCTGCCCACAAATCCCGGCTGATAAACCGCGTTATTTAATGGGCGTGGGTAAACCGGAAGATTTAGTGGAAGGCGTACGTCGTGGCATTGATATGTTTGACTGCGTAATGCCAACCCGTAACGCACGTAACGGCCATTTATTTGTGACTGATGGTATTGTTAAAATCCGTAATGCAAAATACCGTGATGATACCAGCCCATTGGATCCAGAATGTGATTGCTACACCTGTAAAAACTACACCAAAGCGTATTTATATCATTTAGATAAATGCGGTGAAATTTTAGGTGCACGCTTAAATACCATTCACAATTTACGCTATTATCAACGTTTAATGGCGGAAATTCGTCAAGCGATTGAAGACGATCGTTTTGATGATTTTGTGGTGGAATTCTATGCTCGCATGGGCAAACCTGTTCCACCCTTACAATTAGCGGATAAATCATAATTGATGAAAGTGCGGTAGAAAAATGAAGCGTTTTTTGACCGCACTTTTTAACAAAGGAAACCTTATGCAAATCCTCGAACCTCAACAATTTGCCACTTGGAATGAACCGATTGATATGCTTTATGCTTGTCATAGCAAAGTAAAACGCTTTTGCAAGCAGCTCACAATTCTTCCAGGCTACTTAGAAAAAAATGGCGTGAATCAAGCGGTATTAAATGATGTGAAAATCATTTTGCAGTATTTTAATCATGCGGCACCACTTCATCATGATGATGAAGAAAAAGACTTCTTTCCCGCTTTAATTGAAAAAGCACCTCAAGCGAAAGAGTCGGTGGATGAATTAGAACGACAACACGTTACCTTGCATGAAAATTGGGCAAAGCTTTCGGAGCAGCTAGAAGAATTGATTGCAGAGAAACGCACTGATGTAGATGAAAGGCTGATTACGCTGTTTGTGGCGAGCTATGATAGACACATTGCCCTTGAAGAGCCGCTATTTGAGCTTGGTAAGCAATATTTATCCGCAGAACAACTCACGGCTATGGGCAAAATTATGTTTGCTCGTCGCCAAGCTTAAATCATGAAATATCAATTAAATTTGACCGCACTTTCCTGCCCGATTCCGCTTTTAACCGCAAAGAAGGCTTTGGCAAATTTAACGCCTAATGATGAATTAGTTTTACAATTAAATCGTCAAAGTGCGGTAGAAAATTTTGTTGTTTTTTGTGAAGAAAATCAATGTGAATTAGTGGATCAACATTGGCTTTCCGAGCAAATCTTCGAAGTTTGCTTGAAAAAAATCAATTAATCCAAAAATTCTAGGTGTTATTGCCCTCATCGGCTTTTACTGAATGCCGTTTTATGGTATTTTACGCACACTTTTAACTTTTCATTTTATAAGGAAAACACAATGGAAGCACAAAGCCCAATGTCTACGTTATTTATTTTCGTAATCTTCGGTTTAATTTTTTATTTTATGATTTACCGCCCACAAGCGAAACGTAATAAAGAACACAAAAAATTAATGTCTGAATTAGCGAAAGGCACTGAAGTATTAACCGCTGGTGGTTTGATTGGTAAAATCACTAAAGTAACCGAAGGTGCTGAAATTGTTATCGCTTTAAACGATACCACTGAAATCACGATTAACCGTAACTACATCGTTTCAGTATTACCGAAAGGTTCTGTAAAATCTCTCTAATTTAAATTCCTAAAGGGAAAACTATGTTAAATCGTTACCCATTATGGAAGAATCTAATGGTGATCCTTGTGGTCGCCATTGGTGCTTTATACTCTCTTCCAAATATCTATGGTGAAGATCCTGCGGTGCAAATTTCCGGTACACGCGGACAACAAGCAGACACCACCACATTAACTAAAGTACAAAACGTACTGAAAGAAAATGACCTTCCAACCAAATCTATCGTTCTTGAAAATGGCTCTATTCTTGCCCGTTTCACCAACACTGATGACCAACTTCTTGCCAAAGATAAAATTGCAGAAAAACTTGGCAACAACTACACCACCGCATTAAACCTTGCACCGGCAACACCGGCTTGGTTAAGCAGCATTGGTGCGAACCCGATGAAATGGGGTTTGGACTTACGTGGTGGTGTACGCTTCTTAATGGAAGTGGATATGAATTCTGCCCTAGCTAAACGTCAAGAACAGTTACAAGACACATTACGCAACGAATTACGTAAAGAAAAAATTCAGTTTACGGCGATTAAAAATGGCGACAAATTTGGTACAACGGTCACATTAGAAAACGCAGACCAAATGTCAAAAGCAGCGCGTATTATTCGTCAGTTACACCCAACATTAGAAGTCTCTGATATTGGTGATAACACCTTAAATCTTGCCCTTTCTGAAGCGGCATTAACAGAATCACGTAACTTAGCGATCGAGCAAAACTTAACGATTTTACGTAAACGTGTTGCTGAATTAGGTGTGGCTGAAGCGGTTATCCAACGTCAAGGTGCAGAACGTATCGTAATCGAATTACCGGGTGTTCAAGATACTGCGCGTGCAAAAGAAATCTTAGGGGCGACTGCAACACTTGAATTCCGTATTGTGAATTCGTTAGTGAACCCTGAGTCCGCTGCTCGTGGTATGTTGCCTTCTGATACAGAAATCAAATACGACCGTCAAGGTAGACCTGTTGCACTTTACAAACGTGCCGTATTGGGTGGTGAGCACATCATCAACTCAAGCTCAGGTTTAGACCAAAACACCAGTACGCCACAAGTAAGTGTAACCTTGGATAGTGAAGGCGGCGAAATCATGTCGCAAACCACCAAGAAATACTACAAAAAACCAATGGCAACCTTGTATGTAGAATACAAAGACAACGGTAAAAAAGACGAAAATGGCAAAACCATTTTAGAGAAAAGCGAAGAAGTGATTAACGTTGCTACCATTCAAGGTCGCTTTGGCTCTAACTTCCAAATTACTGGTGTAAGCAGTTCTGCAGAAGCACAAAATCTTTCTATGTTATTAAAATCAGGTGCTTTAATCGCGCCAGTGCAAATTGTTGAAGAACGTACCATCGGTCCTTCTCTTGGTGCACAAAACGTAGAACAAGGTATCAATGCAAGCCTCTGGGGCTTAATTGCCGTCATTGTCTTCATGCTGATTTACTATAAAATCTTCGGTATTATCGCAAGCTTTGCATTGGTGATTAATATCGTTTTATTAGTTGGTTTGATGTCTATCCTACCAGGTGCAACACTCACTATGCCGGGGATTGCAGGTATCGTA
>NZ_CALJRX010000241.1 GCF_937976265.1 uncultured Haemophilus sp. | reverse complement strand
GCTCTTCCGATCTATTACAGGCATCATCAAGAGTGATGGTATGCACCGAGTAGCTTTTTCGCCCAGCACGGCTGTCTTGTATTAGTTGATTGAAGAGGTTGTCCACACCATTGTGCGTTGAAATCAACCGCACTTTTGCTCCCCACATCGTAAGGGCAAGTGCAGCTTTTAACACTTCGGCCAGTTTTTCGTGGAAGGCGGCTTCATCAATACACACAACCCCTTGCATACCCCGCAGGTTTTTCGGGTTCGATGACAACGCCTTGATTTTGTAACCACTGGCGAAATAAATGACATAGGTCAAAATGTCTTTATCTTCATCAACAAATAATTCTTCTTGGATTTCACCGGCGACACGATTAAATTTACTTGCCCACATCGCACAAGCGTCAATAAATTCCCGTGCCATTTCTTTGTTGGAGCCAATATAAAAAACGTCAGAACCACCGTCTGACTTTGTTTGACTTGCAATTAAGACATCATCCGCTGCTTCCGCCCAAGTCAGTCCTGTACGGCGTGATTTTTCCGCAATTTTTAACTGGCTATCATCTGCAATCCAGCGTTTTTGATAGCCAAGTAAAAGTTCGTTAGGGTCAAAGGGGATAAACTCCGCTAATCTCATCAAACAATTCCTAAAATTTCCGCTTTTAATTGTGCCACTGCCGATTTGGATAAACCGGCTTGCACCACCACTTTTTCCGCAGTTTCCGCCGCCTGTAATGCCACTTCTTTGCGAATTGCCTGCTCACGCTTGTAACTCAAACTTTCAGCCTGTTCTAAACGCTGAATAGCAGACGACAATAAGGCAAGCTGTTTCGGCTCAATACCACCTTCTTGTTCGCCTAGTTTCAATGACGTTTCAAAGGCAATTTGTTTCACCATTTCCATTAAGGCTTTGCCAATATCCGTTTGGGGCATTTCACCAAACTGTTTTGTCCACACTTCGGCGACTTCACGAGCTTGGCGAATTTTTGCCCCTAACTGTTCCATACGATTGGCATAACGATTTAACCCTGTTTTACTTAAACAAAAACTTTCATCAAGTCCACAATCACGAATCAGATCATTAATTTCTTCTAGAATTTGCGTTTGTGAATATTGCTTATCACGCAGCATCATCGCAAGCTGAGTTTTGATATTCGGTGGCAATAAATCCACTTTACTGGCACGTCCACGGGTTGGTTTTTCGCTCATTTAAACGCTCCTTATTGTTGTTTAAATCACGTTTAAATTTTCGGACGTGGGCGTTTGACTCCGTCCACAAAAGTACGCCCTTGTGCCACATCTAAACCACGTTGAGTAATGGTTGCCACCATATAGCCATCTTGCAGACGTTGTACAGCTACTAAGCCTTGTTCTTCAAGCCAATTTAAGTGGTTACGCACTAGATCACGACTAATATCATGACCATATAAATCCAAACAATCACTAATAATTGACTCATTAGCATCATAGCCTGCATCCATAAGCGACCGTAAAATCACTAAACGTTGGTCTTGCGTCAAAATATCTCTCAATGCCATTTCATCATTCCTTTAATTTTGCCTCTAACAATAAGCCTAGCTGATGACTAATACTATCCACCTGTTTACCTGTGGCTTTTGTGTCGCCTTTCACGTCAGTGACTAGCGTTTTTAACCGTTCCATATCCACCGCAGATGGTAAGTTTTCTACTTTGGTTTCCAGTGCGGTTAAACGATTTTCATGGCTTTTGGCTAAATCAATCAGTTGCCCCACGTCATTTTTCTTGGCGTATTTGCTGTCGAGTTTGAGCCAAAATGCCCCAGCCACAATCGCTCCAACCGTGGAAATCACCCCAAAGTTCGAACGAATAAAATCAAAAATTTCTGTCATCATCTTGCATTTTCCCAATCTTCTTGACAACTAATACAACGCACTGCCAATGGCACTGCACGCAATCGCTGAACAGGGATAGGCAAACCACAGTCCATACAATCACGTCCGTTAAGAGCAATGATTTCAATCTCATCATCGGACAGTTTCGTTTCTAATCTTGGTGCTAATTTTGCTTCAAGCATCGCTTCCGCCTGTGCTTGAGCAATATCGACTACATCACTCATTTTGTTCCTTTTGGGGTTCACAAATAGCTCGATAAGTCGCATTGTGAACCGAAATTTGTCTTAATGTTTCAGTGGTATCTTGGCGGCTTGCCTTAATCACCCCAAAGCCTTCACAAGCGGTATTAGTCACGTAAATCCCCTGAGCTGTGCAACCCATCAATAAGCTTGTCACGATCACTACTAATAGCTTTTGTTTCATTTTCTTTTCTCACTTTTGCATTTTTTACTTGAGTTTCTGCCACAGCTTTTTGCGTTTTCAACTGTTCGTTTTTTGCTTCTAATTCCGCATTGCTTTTTAATACACGTTCGATTTCGTTGTTGGCTTGTCGTAATTTAAATAAGCCATAACAAACAGCAACCGCTGCCACACCTGCAGCAATTAAAATCAAGTTCAAACTCATCATTCGCTCCCTTTATAAGACTTAAAGGCACTCACTGCCCCTTTAGTGGCTGCTGTTCCTACACAGGCAAATAGAAAAGTACTAAATAACTCAGGCACATAAGGTTTATCCATATACACCGAATACAACATCACCCCTGTTGCCGCCACAAAACCGAAAAATTGAATAGTACTTGTAGTTGATAAGCGACCGTCTGCATTGCTGACTAGCTCTTTTAATGCCATTTACGCCCCCAATTTCAGATATAACACCATGGCAGGGGTTAATTGCCCTTGCTTGTGATATGACCACGCATTTTTACTCATAAAGTGCGGTCGGTTTTTTATTGGTTTTTGAAATGTTCTAACCCAATTCCAAACACGTTTAAATACACCTAAAAACTTCATTTTTACCCCTTAAATAAATGATCTACATTCACCACTTCTTCGCTATCTAACCAACTCCACACATCAAAGCAAGGGCAGTCTTTCAGCCATTCCCATTTATCTACCTTGCCATTTTTGTTGGTATCAGGGCTTAAATCGCGATGTCCACAAATGCGAGCACTGGGATAGATTGCCTCTAACTCACGCAACAGCTTGTGTAACACCTGCCATTGTTTTTCGGTATATTCGCCATGGTTTTTACCTTGTGCAGTAATTCCTCCCACAAGACAAATGCCCACAGAGCCTGTATTGTGACCTTTTACATGAGCGCCTATTTCACCTACTGCACGTCCGGTTTCCACTGTACCGTCCGTGTCAATCACAAAGTGATAGCCGATATGCTTTAAGTGTGGATTAAATTGTTTAACTCGCCATTCGGTGCGTTGATAACCCCGTGCTTTATGCCAATCATCAATGCGTTCGGCAGCGGTTTGTTTCGATGTTCGTAAGGATTTGCCATTTTGCGTAGCAGAGCAGTGGATAACGATTTTGTTAATCGGATTAGACATAAAAAACTCCCTTTAAAGCATCATTGCTTTAAAGAGAGTGTAGCAATAAGGGAGGTAAATTGAGTTTGCGGAAAATTAGAGTGATTAGGCAAACGGTAAATCCGGCTGATTACGTCGTCTAAACAGACTACGTTGTGCCCGAATAATCTCATAAATTTGCGTTTGCGACAAACGATATTTACGGATCAGCTCATGTACATTATTACCAGTGAACTCTTGATAAATTTGAGCGTCACGCAAGGCGATTTTTAAGCGGTCACCTGATGGCATATAAATAGTCTGTCCACCAAGATAGTGGGCAATCACGCCTGCAATTTTACCTGCCTGCACTTTGGCATCAGCATTTGATATGCCTTGGCGACATAATTCAGCACGAACAACATCCACTAAATCCGCAAGCATACTTGGCCAAATATGGGCAATTTCAGCATCAGGAATATTGTCTAAATTATCAAACAAAGCCCCCACAAAAGCGTGATCTTCGGCAAAAAGTTCAGTTTGTTTATCCATCCATTCCCTCTATCAAAATCAGTGATAGATAAAATGATAACAAAGCAATTCCGAAATTTGTGGAATTTTTTAATCGCACTTTTAATAAAAGTTACTTAACGCAATGAATTTAAAAAGAAAAACCGCCTTTCGGCGGTTAAAAAAAGTTCATTTTTGCTGTTTATCTTTCCACTTTTTCCATACATCATAGCCTGGTAAATGTTCCACCGGTTGCCCCAGCTTATAAAAACGCTCAATATATAAAACGGTGTTTTCAATATCATCACTGCCGTGATTAGTGCGCTCTGCCTGTTGTCTTTCAGCGTTATTTACCGCGGCAGACCCAGTGCCGGAAAAGAGTGGCCGGTTGGTTTCCATCACTTGCATTAAGTAGCGGTGATTGTTAAGCGGGGCGAGATTTCGGCTTTCTCGGCGCTTTTTCTGCACTGAATTGACCGTTTCACTCAAACAGTGGGCTAATAATTGAGAAGGTGGGAATAAATCCAATACCTCGTGCATTAATTTAACCGCTCTTGAGTTGCTTAACGCTGATTTATCCGGGCGAAATAGCGCAATGTATGAAACTAAAGGTCGCGCAACACCATATTTTAACTCAGTGAGCAGCACTAAAATTTCTCGCCCCGCTTCATCTTCTAAAAGTTGGTCTAAATGAATATCGGAGTGGCATACAGGACAGCGGCATAATTTCATAGACCACCTCTTGCTTGCCATTTTTTCAATCGCTCAAGCACTAAACTGGCCATTTGGTCGTTTAATGCGCCCACATTCAACGCAAGCGGTTTGTTTTGAGCCGTTAATATCGGATTCACCACACCGCGAACCCATTTGTTTAATGCGGTTTCCGAGCCGTCTCGCACAAGCCCTTGTTTGCTCATTTCAATCCAAATGGCGCGAATTTTGTACGCAATTTTACTTTTTACCACCGCACTTTTTCCGCTTGGTGAATGATTTCGGCGGCTGGTTTTCTTAAATCCTTTGGCTTCCATTTCCGCTTCTACTTTCATTAACTCAGCCACGCTCATTTCTTTGCATGATGTTTTCCCGGTAACGCGCTCAAGCATGGCGCGATAGCTATATTCATCCATTGCCAGTTTTTGCTTGGCTATATGAATTAGCTGGAT